>CACHOW010000012.1 GCA_902581695.1 uncultured Pelagibacteraceae bacterium
CCATTATTTTTTTCATTGAACAAATTTACTTCAGGAGGAGGCCCATTTTTTTCATCTAAGATAGTTCTGGCAAATAAACTTTGGTCTAGATGACCTTCTGTTTTACCAATAATTAAAATAAGATTTCCCTCGTCTTTGAAATCCATTGTAATCATTTTATTATAATCTTTTATTAATCCAACTCCGCCAATCACTGGAGTAGGTTTAATGCCAACCTCTTTGGTTTGATTATAAAAAGAAACATTTCCAGAAACTACTGGAAAAGCTAAATGTTTAGATGCTTCTCCTATACCCTCAACACATTCTACGAATTCTCCCATATTTTCTTCTTTTTCTGGACTCCCAAAATTAAGACAATTTGTTATGGCAATAGGTTTAGCTCCAACAGAGATTAAATTTCTCCAACTTTCACAAACAATTTGTTTTCCTCCTGTATGAGGATGAGCCCAACAATAAATAGCAGACGAGTCAACAGCGGCTGCTACAGCTTTATTTGTTCCATGAACTCTCACTACACCAGAGTCACCGCCTGGTTTTTGAATGGTGTCTCCCATTACTGTATGATCATACTGTTCCCAAATCCATTTTTTACTGCAAACATTTGGATTTGATAATATTTTTCTCAAAACATCTAAGATTTTTAAATTTTTAAGATCTTTCTTTTGAATCTTATTTTTTTTTGGTAATTTTGATTTTTTCCATTTCCTGTCATACATTGGAGAATTTTCTACAAGTATGTTGACAGGTATTTTTGCCACTTGTTCATTATTAAAAAAAAGTTCGATATTTTTTGTATCTGTTGTCTTTCCAATAATCGCAAAATCGAGGTTCCACTTATCAAAAATCTTCTTAGCTAATTCCTCTTTACCATTTTCTAATACAATTAACATTCTCTCTTGGCTTTCTGACAGCATTATCTCATATGGAGTCATTTTAGTTTCTCTACAAGGAACTTTATCTAAATTAAGCTCAATTCCCAATTTTCCTTTAGAAGCCATCTCAATACTGGATGAAGTTAATCCAGCTGCACCCATATCCTGAATTGCAATAATGGAGTCTCCTGCCATCAGTTCTAAACAAGCTTCAAGTAAAAGTTTTTCTGTAAAAGGATCTCCCACTTGAACTGTAGGTTTCTTTTCTTCAATTTTATCATCAAAACTCGCAGAAGCCATACTTGCCCCATGAATTCCATCTCTTCCTGTTTTAGAGCCTACATAGATAACAGGTTTATTTAAACCTGCTGCTTTAGAATAAAAAATTTTGTCTTTTTTAACTAGACCTAGAGTCATTGCATTTACTAAAATATTTCCATTATAAGAACTGTCAAAACTTGTCTGTCCAGCAATTGTTGGAACACCCATACAATTGCCATAACCACCAATTCCATGCACCACACCCCTTAATAAATTTTTAGTTTTTTTATTTTGAGAAGATCCGAAATGAATTGAATTTAGATTAGCAATTGGGCGTGCACCCATGGTAAACACATCTCTCATAATTCCTCCTACACCAGTCGCTGCGCCTTGGTAAGGTTCAATAAAAGAGGGATGATTGTGGCTCTCAATTTTAAAAACTATTGCATCGCCATCTTCAATGTCAATTATTCCTGCATTTTCGCCAGGTCCTTGAATAACATTTTTTCCTGTAGTTGGTAATTTTTTTAAATGAAGTCTTGATGATTTATAAGAACAGTGTTCATTCCACATTGCTGAAAATATTCCAAGTTCAGTGATATTAGGAGTTCTTTTTAACAATTCACAAATTTTTTTATATTCATCTGACTTAAGACCGTGCTCTATAGCTACTTTTTCGTTTACTAACATTATTTAATATTATTTATCAAATTTTTAAAAAATAAAGATCCATCTTCACCAGACAAACTACTATCAATCATTCTTTCAGGGTGAGGCATCATTCCTAACACATTTTTTTCTTTGTTAAAAATTCCAGCAATATTTTTTATTGATCCATTTGGATTGAATTCCTCTTCTATTTTACCTTCATTGTTACAATAATAAATAGCTATTTGGTTATTATCCTCAATTTCTTTTAGCTGATCTTTAGTGCAAAAGTAATTTCCTTCATTATGAGCTATATGAAATTCAAAAACATCTTTATCAAGATTTTTAAAATATGGATTTTTTTTATTATCTAATTTTACATAAACATTTTTACAAATAAATTCTAAATATTTATTTCTTAATAAAACACCTGGAACCAAACCTGTTTCAACTAATATTTGGAAACCATTGCAGATACCTAGAACTAATCCACCAGATTTTGCAAAATTTATAACGGATTGCATGATTTGGGACTTTGAAGCCATACTTCCACAACGAAGATAATCTCCATATGAAAATCCTCCAGGCAAAACAACTAAATCACTTTTTGGTAGCTCCTTATCGTCATGCCAAACCATTTTGTTTTTAAATCCAAACTTTTTAAGTGCAACGTCCATGTCTCTATCACAATTTGAACCAGGAAAAGTTATTACTGATGAGTTCATTAATTATTGTATCTCAATAATTTTATAATTTTCAATAACAAGATTAGCTAAAAGTTTTTTACACATATCTTCCACAACTTCTTTTGCTTTTTTGGGATCAGTCTCGTTAACATCAATTTCAAAATATTTTCCCTGTCTCACTTCATTTATATTTTTAAAACTCATATCTTCTAAAGTTTGCTGAATAACTTTGCCCTGTGGATCTAAAACATCTTTTTTTAGTGTTATAATTGCTGATATCTTCATCTACTTTTTTTTCTTTACAGAGGACAATTTAGTTACATTTACCGCGGTTACATTAGATTGTTCATGAAGAATTCCTAACCTTTTTGCTACTTCAGAATATGCTGGTATGAGGTCTCCAAGATCTTTCCTAAATCTGTCTTTGTCAAGTTTTTTGTCGGTAATCGAATCCCATAACCTACATGTGTCTGGACTTATCTCATCAGCAAGAATGATTTCGTTTTTATTATTAATTTTTATTCTTCCAAATTCTAACTTAAAATCTATTAGCTTAATCCCAATTCCTCTAAACATACCGATCATGAAATCATTAATCCTTAAGATCATTTTTTTAACTTTTTCAATTTCTTTTTTTGTTGCCCATTCAAATGCATAAATGTGATCTTCAGCAACTAAAGGATCACCAAGTTTGTCATCTTTTAAACAATACTCAATTAATGGTTCTTTCAGAACAGTTCCATCTTCAATTCCAAGTCTTTTAGTAAGAGATCCAGTTGCTATATTTCGAACAATAAATTCTAAAGGTATAATTTCTACAAATTTAACTACTTGCTCTCTCATATTTAGTCTTTTAACTAAATGATTTTTGATACCAATTTGAGATAAATTTGAGAGAATATGTTCTGAAATTCTATTATTTAATACACCTTTGCCTTCAATTATAGATTTTTTTTGATTGTTAAATGCCGTTGCATCGTCTTTGAAATATTGAATAACTAAATCTTTATCTTGAGTAGCATAAATAATTTTAGCCTTTCCTTCGTATAATTTTTTACCTTTTTTCATTACTTAAACACCCTTCTAAAAATTAGATTTACATTTTTAAAATGCTTAGAGTAACTGAAGATGTTTTTTAATTTTTTTGGTGAAATTTTACTCATTATATATTTGTCAGATTGAATAACTTTAAACAAATCCAAGTTTTCAGCGAAACATCTTTTTGAGTAACTTTGAACCATTTTATAAGATTTTTCTCTACTTAACCCAGTTTTTGTAAGTTCAAGCATCAGCTCCTGAGAGAAAATTAATCCTTTAGTGATATTTAAATTTTCTAACATCTTTTTTGGATAAACAATTATGTTATCTAAAATGCTAGTAAGTCTAACTAAAGCAAAGTCAGTAGCAATATTAGCATCTGGTCCTATATTTCTTTCAACACTTGAATGAGAAATATCTCTTTCATGCCATAGAGCTATATTTTCTAGGGCTGGGATAACTGTACTTCGAACCATTCTTGCAAGTCCTGTAAGGTTTTCGCTTAGAATTGGATTTTTTTTATGAGGCATCGCCGATGATCCTTTTTGACTTTTCGAAAAGTATTCTTGTAATTCGTAAACTTCAGTTCTTTGTAAATGTCTTATTTCAGTTGCAATTCTTTCAATTGAACCTGCTATAATTCCTAATACTGAAAAATAGAAAGCATGACGATCTCTTGGAATGACTTGAGTTGAAATTGGTTCAACTTTTAAATTAAGTTTTTTTGCAACATGTTTTTCAACATTTGGATTAATATTTGCAAATGTCCCAACTGCTCCCGATATCGCACAAGTCGAAACCTCATCAATTGCATAAACTAATCTTTTTCTATTTCTCTTAAATTCTTCGTAAAAAGATGCTAACTTTAAACCAAATGTTATTGGTTCTGCATGAATACCATGACTTCTACCCATGCATGGAGTAAATTTATACTTTCTAGCTTGTTTTTTAAGTATTTTTAAAGTTTGATCTAAATCTTTAAGAATTATTTTTCCAGATTGCACCAATTGAATATTAAAACTTGTATCTAAAACATCTGATGAAGTCATACCTTGATGAAGATATCTAGCTTTAATTCCTGCTCTTTCAGTTACAGATGTTAAAAAAGCAATCACATCATGTTTAACTTGGCCTTCAATTTGATGAATTCTTTTTACATTTATTTTAGCTTTTTTTCTTACTACTGAAGAAACCCCCTTGGGTATTTGGCCAAGCTTTTCCATTGCTTGCGCGGCAGCTATTTCAACATCTAGCCAAATTTTATATTTATTTTCTTCTGACCAAATATCAGTAAGTTCTTTTCTCGAGTATCTTTTTATCATTAATTATAAGTATGGGGGCTTTGAATAACCTTTAGCAGATTCTGTAAAGATTTCATAACCATTTTCTGTAATTCCTAATGTATGTTCAAATTGTGCAGATAAAGATTTATCCTTAGTAACTGCAGTCCATCCATCATTAAGCATTTTTGTATCAAATTTTCCCTCATTAATCATAGGTTCAATCGTAAAAGTCATCCCAGGTTTCAGTTCCATACCGGTATTTTTTCTTCCATAGTGTAAAATATTTGGTGGCTCATGAAAAGTTGTACCAATTCCATGACCACAAAAATCTTTAACAACTGAAAAACCTTTTTCTTCAACATGTGATTGAATTTCATAACCAATATCTCCAAGCTTGATTCCTGGTTTCAAAATTTTAATTGCTCTCATCATTGAGTCATAGGTAGTGTTAATTAAATTATTAAGTTTAACTGGGGTATTGCCTATACAAAACATCCTACTTGTATCTCCATAATGTTCATTCACTATAGCTGTGATATCAACATTAACTGCGTCACCTTCTTCTAAAATTCTATCTTTAGAAGGGATTCCATGACAAACAACATGATTAAGAGAAGTACATAAAGATTTAGTAAATCCACGGTAGTAAAGTGGTGCAGAGTGACCTCCATTGTCTCTAATAAATTCATAACCAAGCTTATCAATATGAGCTGTAGATATGCCTTCTTTAATATTTTCTGTTAGCATATCTAATGTTTGGGCAGCTAGCTTTCCAGCTATTCTCATCTTCTCGAATTTTTCTAAATATTCAGCCATTTATAATTTTCAATTTTTTTTCAACCACAATTTCTTTTGAGCTGATCTTACATCTATAAGCCAAAAATTTAACACCAGCTTTTTTAGCTATCTGATAGTTTTTATAATACTCATCATCAATATCTTTAGCTATTTTAAATTTTTCCATATTCTGAATTTGTACTAAGAATATTAAGTAAGATTTATATCCTTTTTTTATGGCATCAATAAGGGTAAGGAGATGTTTAGAGCCTCTTGATGTAATTGCATCAGGAAATTCAGCAGTTTTTTTGTCCCTAAAAAGCGTTACATTCTTAACTTCCACAAAAAATTTTTGCTTATTTTTTTTGACCAAGAAATCAAATCTTGTTTCTTTATTAAAAAAAACTTCAGGTTTTATCTGATCATTATCCTTTAATTCTTTAATTAAATTATTGGTTAAGCCATGATTAACGATTTTATTAGCCATATGGGTATTTACTCCAACTAAATTATTTTTTGCCTTTACTATTTCTAAACCATATTTAAGTTTTCTTTTAGGATCATCATTTTTAAGCAAATAAACTTCATTACCTTCATCCAGTAGGCCTTTCATAGAGCCAGTATTGGGACAATGTGCAGTTATAATTTCTTTTTTCAATTTAACGTCCACAAAAAAACGTTTATATCTTTTGATTAATTTGCCTTTTATTAAAGACTTGGTAAATTCCATTTTCAAATTATACATATAAAATGACAAAAAACACAAAAGTAAATGCTGCGATACTAATTATTGGAAATGAAATTCTTTCTGGCAGAACCCAGGATACAAATACAAGCACATTAGCTACATGGCTTAATTCTTTAGGTGTAAAAGTAAACGAAGCAAGAGTTATTCCTGATATTGAAAAAACTATAGCTGATACTCTTAATGTTTTAAGAAAAGAAAATAATTATGTTTTTACAACTGGCGGTATAGGTCCAACCCATGATGATATAACAGCTCAATCAGTTTCAAAAGCTTTTGGTCTTAAATATGAAATACATAAAGAGGCATTCGAAATTTTAAAGTCTTATTATAAACCTGGTGAATTTAATGAAGGTAGACAAAAAATGGTATGGATGCCAAAGGATGCTATGCTAATTTTAAATCCAACTAGTGGAGCCCCAGGTTTTAGTGTTGAAAATGTATTTTGTCTTCCAGGAGTTCCTTCAATTTTAAAATCTATGTTGGGTGGTTTAAAAAATAGAATAGTAGGGGGTGAGCCTATTTTAAGCCAAACATTGAGTTTAAAAACAGTAGAAAGTGAAATTGCAAGTTCTTTAAAAAAAGTTCAAAATCAAAATCAAGAAGTTGAAATAGGAAGCTACCCTTTTTTTCATGCAGGGAAACTCGGAGTATCGATAGTAATTCGTTCAGAAAATCAATCAAAGATTGATGAATGTAGTTCTCAAATTTTAAAATTTGTAAGAGAAAAAAAAATAGAAGTTGTAGAAAGATAAATGCTTTATTTTGCTTACGGTAGTAATCTCCATCATTTTCAAATGAAAAGAAGATGCAAAGATAGTGTTTTTTTAAAAAAAGATAAATCTTAAAGATTTTAGATTAACTTTTAGGAGTAAATATAGAGCAGCCGATATTGAACCGAAAAAAAATTCAATAGTACCTGGCGGATTATTTGAAATATCTAAAAGTGATGAAAAAAAACTTGATATTTATGAAGATTATCCCGTTCTATATAAAAAATTTTATTTTAATTATTATGGAAAAAAAGTGATGACTTATACCATGGTTAAAAAAACCGTCTTTATGTATCCGACTGAAAGATATTTTAATATTGTAAAAAAAGGCTATAAAGATTGCAATTTAAACAATAAATTTTTAACTCAAGCTTTAAAACCTAACTAGAAATTATTGTTTTAAAGAATAAATAATGTATTAAGCAAATTTAAATGCCTAAAATTTTAAAGATAAAAAAAAAATTTAATAATTTTATATTAGCTTTTTTTTTAGTTGTAATTGTTAGTTATACTTTATCTGAAGGACAGCCTTTTTTAACATTATATAATAATGGTTTAGACACTATTTTAGGAACTGTAATAAAGTCAGAAACTGATGATCGTATTAAAGATTTAATATTCTCCCTAGATAAAGAATACTTCAAAGTTATGATTGGATTCTTTTTCTTTCTATTAATGATTTTTTCTTTATTCAATTCAAAAAAAATAATTTTTTCAAATACGTTTTATGATTTTTTTAAATTAAGTGAATTTAAACCTGAGTTTCTTAAAAATAATATATATGTTTTAATTGCTTTAGCAGCTGGACTTGGTTTATTTCTTGAATTAGCAATTATTAGAATTCATTCTTCATATTTTCAATTATTTGCGTACTTTAAAAACTTAAGTCTCTTGTCTTGTTTTTTAGGTTTAGGTATTGGTTATTCATTTTCTAAGGTAAGATTATATTCTTTAAACTGGACATTTCCCTTGGTAGCGCTGCAAGTTTCATTCATGTACATACTTAAAGATACACCAGTAACTCTTTTTTTTCAGAATCCTATTTCAGAGATATGGAATATGGGACAATCAATAGCTGTAGGTTCAATACATGTAATATTAATTTATTTTTTTATTTCTGTAATATTTTTATTTAATGCAGTGGCCTTTATTCCTTTAGGACATTTAGTTGCGAGATTGATGTTAAATACAGATCCTTTAAAAGCATACAGTTACGACTTATTAGGCGCCATTGCAGGAATTGGTTTGTTTACCGTACTTTCTTTTCTTTGGACAGGCCCTACAATTTGGTTAATTATATCTTTTTCAATTATAATTTTTTTTCAGTTTAATCTTAAATTAAATATAAAATTTAATTGTATTACTTTTGTAATTTTAATTTTAAGCTTGAATATATTTAATGACACAAGCAAAATGGATCTTCACTCGCCTTACCAAAATGTTTCTGTAAAGTTTAATAATAATCAACTTGTACCGATCACTGTTCAATCAAACAACATATGGTTACAAACACCAATAGATTTATCTAATGAAATTAATCAACAAAAGAATTCAGCATGGCATAAATTTTATATTATTCCTTTCACATCTACTAATTATGATTTTAAAGATATCTTAATCGTTGGAAGTGGTACTGGTAATGATGTTGCTACTGCGATCAGATACTCTGAAGGAAACATTGATGCTGTAGAAATAGATCCATTAGTTGCAAACTTAGGAGAGAAATTTCACCCTGAAAATCCGTATAGCAATCCAAGAGTAAATTTGATCATCAATGATGCTAGAAATTTTATAAAAGAGATTGATAAAAAATATGATTTAATTGTTTATAGTGTTTTAGACTCACATGCCAATTTATCTTCTAAAGGAGGAGTAAGACTTGATAGTTATGTTTATACCGTAGAGTCTTTTTATGAAGCTAAGAAAAAATTAAATGAAAATGGTGTTATGTTTCTTAGCTTTGCAGTTTCTACTGAGCAAATGGGTAATAAAATCTTTAAGATGTTAAAAATGAATTTTGACAAAGAGCCTAAAATTTTGACAAGAAATTACGACACAGATGATGAAAATTTTATTGAAGCGATTTATTCATTTGTTGTATCGAATAAAGATCTTTCTTTAAATTTATCAAAATCGAATTTTGTTGAAACAAATGTATTTAAAGATAAAAAATTTTATGAAGATGTTGATGTTTCAACAGATGATTGGCCATTTTTTTATATGTCTTATAGAATTTATCCAGTTTCTTATGTTGTATTAATTTCAGTAATTTTTTTAATATCTTGGTTTTTCTTAAAAAATTTAACAAAAATGAGTTTAAGCAAATTTTCTTATCCAAGTTTTTTTCTTGGTGTTGGTTTTATGCTAATGGAAACTAAAGGTATTACCGAACTTGCAAAAATTTATGGAAGTACTTGGTTTGTAGTCAGTATTGTTATAACAGCTATTTTATCCATGGCATATTTAGCTAACTTATTTATTATTAAAGGCATTAAAATAAGCATTAACCAGATATATTTTTTCTTAATTTTGTCACTCTTAATAAGTTATTCTTTGACGTTTGTTAATTTTTATAATTATCCTATTCTTCTTTTAAAATTTATAATTCCAATAGTTTTAACATTCCCAGTTTTTTTTTCAGGCCTAGCTTTTTCAAGAGAATTAGTAAGATATGGATCAACAGCTAATGCATTATCGTGTAATATCTTAGGTGCTATTGTTGGTGGGTTGCTAGAATATAACTCTATGTATTTTGGTTTTAAATTTCTATATTTACTGGCAATATTTTTTTATTTCATGGCCTATCTCTCTTCAAGCAAAATAAGATTGATAAGATAACTAGTACCCGAGTAGATAAAATAAAAAAATTTTATACTTAAATATTGGACAACCAAACAGTTTGGAATGGTTTAAGTTTGATCATTTCACCTAAAATATGATTATTGCTATTATCAAGCAAATTTTTCCATTTTAAAAATTTAAAATTTATTTTTGTACTTTGAGATTTAGAGGATAAATTAGTCACACATAAGATAATTTGTTTTTTATCAATACTTTGCCTCTTAAAACAAAATATTTTCGGACCCATATTCATGCTAGATCTTAGCCCATTGGGATGAAAAGCTGTTTGTTTTCTTCTTACTTCTAACAAATCAGTAATACTTTTATAAAAAATACTTTGTTTTGATCTCGTATTTTTTAGTTTTTGAGTAATATTTTTATGGTTCCACCTGTATCTATTTAAATCTCTATTATTTCCAGTTATTATATACTTTGCTTCATCATTAGATGTTCCAAATAATGAATTAAAATATATTGCAGGTACTCCTTCAAAAGAAATCATAATCGAGTGAGCAGAAATAAATCTCTCTAAAAAAAATTTACCTTTTGGATCATAATCTGATTTTTTTAACGCATCAAAAATTGTAATATTTGCTTCATAAATTTTTTTTGATTTATTTTGAACTTTCCTATATGAAAATTTTGAGCCATTTTTTCTAAGTCTTTTTAGAAACTTATCTTTGTTACTCTTATTAATAATATCTTCAACTGGTCTCATCCCTATACCATCGTGTGAAGCAATGAAATTTAGATAACTATTTCCTTTTTTTGTTTGTGGTAATTTCTTATTCCATCTGTTGAGATAAGAGTTATTTTCAAATAAAAAACTATAAATTAATAGGGGAGGTAGAGAAAAATTATAAATCCAATTAGCTTCATCAGCGTTTCCAAAATAACCTATATTTTCCTTTTCCGGTAGATTTGTTTCGGTAACAATAATGCTTTCAACATTTAAAAAACCACAAATTATTCTAAAAAGCTTTATTATTTCATGTGTTTCTCTTAAATTTACACATTTGGTTCCACTCTCTTTCCAAAGATATGCAATTGCATCTAATCTAAAGATTGTTACACCATGATTAATAAGATTAACCATAATTTTTATGAATCTTAATAAAACTGCAGGATTTTTAAAATTCATATCCAATTGGTCTGGACTAAAAGTTCTCCACAAGTACTCTGGTTTTTTAAAGATATCAATTTTTTTAAGCAATTGGTGATCTCTAGGTCTAATTACTTTTGATATATTAAAATTAGAATTAACTGTTAAAAAATAATCTTTTCCCGGCTTTTTCTCTTTGAGAAAATTTTTAAACCAAAGACCTCTGGCCGATGAATGATTTATTACTATATCTGCCATTACATCATTTTTTTTTGAGAATTTTCTGATGTCTGACCAATTTCCAAGCCTACTATCGATTTTGTAATGATCTTTTACTGCAAAACCACTATCACTACTTGAAGGATAAAAAGGTAAAAAGTGCACAGTATTAAAATATTTACTTAATTTTTTTTGAAAAAAACTTTGAAAACTTTTTAATAAATGTCTTTGTGAGCTTGAAAAAACACTATCTCCATAGCATATAACTATTGATGTTTTTTCTGAAATTATCTTTTTCTTTCTTTTTTTTTTTATATTAAATCTATTAATTACTTTTGTTATTTCTTCGCAACAATTACTAATTTCATTATCTGATAAGTGATACTTATATATGCTTTTAAGTTTAAATTTAATTTTTTTTTGATTTATCTGAGATAACATTAGCTATATTTTTTGTTATCTTCATTTACTGTTTCTTTTAATCGGGTTAAAAAATTTGGAATAGCACTCTTCACTCTACTCCAAGTCGGTATGAATGGTGTATCCATCGGATTTAAAATAAAAGCTTCTCCAGCTTTCATTATGTTGATTGCAAATAGTTCAACAGCTTTTTCTTCTGTATGAGAGTCAAATTTAAGTCCATTCATGTCCGCATCACTCCTGTATATGTCAATTAGATCTAATGCAGATCTATAGTAGGTTGCTTTTAGAGATCTGAATTTTTCTCTACTAAAAGAATTACCTTGAGTGGCCAGTTTTTTAATAAAAGTTTTGATTATATCTATAGACATCCTTGATAAACCTTTAGTCTCATCATCTATAGATAAAACTTGATGTTTATGATCATAAGTATCAGCCAAATCTACCTGACAAATGTTTTGAGGAGAGAAACTCCTTTGCATTTCAGATAGAATTCCTACTTCAATACCCCAATCTGAAGATATTCTTAGTTCAGGCAAAACATTACGTCGAAATGAAAACTCACCAGCTAATGGGTATTTAAATGACTTCATAAACTCTAAGTAATCACTTTTACCAATTGTTTTTTCTAAAGCAGTTAATAAAGGAAAAACAAGTAATCTTGCAACTCTTCCATTCATTTTACTATTAGCAACTCTTGGATAATAACCTTTACAAAATTCAAAGTTAAAAAGAGGATTTACAACTGGATAAAAAAGTTTAGCCAACATTCTTCTATCATAAGTATTTATATCACAGTCATGGAGTGCTACTGAACGAGCTGTATCTCTCGCTATTGACATACCAATACAATACCAAACATTTCGACCTTTACCCAATTCATTAGGAGCTAGATCATTTTTTTTTAATTCTTTATCAAGTTTTTTTAAACCTGGTCCATCATTCCAGAGAATTGAGAAAGGAGTCTTTAATTTTTTAAAAAATTTCCAAGCTTTTTTTGCTTGATTTTCATTTGCTCTATCAAGACCTACGATGATATGGTCTAAATATTTAGTTTTACTTATTTCCTCAACTATATTTGGTAGTGCTGTTCCCTCTAATTCTGAATAAAGACATGGTAAAATTAATTCCATTTTTCTTTCTTTTGAAAATTTAAGAAGATCTTTTTCAATTTCATTTGTCGACCTTGTTCCAAAGTCGTGTAGGGTTGAAATTATTCCATTCTGGGAAAACTCGCTCATATTAAATTTTAATCACTATATCCTATTTTTCCTAGCGCCATTTTTATCACATCAGCCCAGCCCTCAGGTGATGGCTTGTTAGAAAATATAAGATTATCAATATTAATTTTGTCTAGTTTAAATTGATCATTGAAAACTAAACATGGTAGGTCACTATTTTTTAACATTTCTAGATCATTATAGTTGTCCCCAACAGCAATAGTCTTAATTTTATCCTCAGTTTTTTTTAAAATTTTAATTATTTTATTCATTGATTTTATTTTATTGATATTATCACACAGGTTTAAAACCCGGCCACCTTCCTGCAGTGTTAAAGAATTAGAGCTTAAAATTTTTAATAATTTATTTTTTTCAGAATTATTTCCATTAAACAAAAGGGGTAAAGTATATTTTCTTTTTAATGCATCTTTAAGTCTATCATCTTTTTGTCCAAATATTTTTTCTTGTTCTTTTTTACTTAGTTTAGAAATTTGAACACATTTATTTATCAATTTTTCAGGAGTCTTTTCGTTAAAAATTTTTAATAATTCCTCTTTTTCCCTACTAAGAATTATTTTGTTTGGAAAATTTTGGTTAATTAGATTTAGTCCATGAATAGCTGAACCATTTTCTGAAATATAAGGAAGTTCAACACCAAGCTCTTCATTGAATTTTTCAATCTCTTTTTCAGTTTTGCTAGAATTTGGAATAACTATTATCCCATTATCTAAAAGGCTTTTTAGATAATCTTTAATTGGATCAAATTTAAAGGTATCCCTATGTAAAAGGGAGCCATCTAAATCTGTAAAGATTATAATCGTAAGCTTTTTTTTCATTATTTAAATTATTATAAATATAGTAAAAAATTAAAAAATTTACTTATTCATCTTGTTCAATTATAAATATTAGCATAAATACTCATGAAATTCATTAATGCCCTCGTGGTGAAATTGGTAGACACAAAGGACTTAAAAGCCGAGGGATAGAAGTTAAAGTCAGTCCATAGTAGTCCAAGGTAGTCTAAACATCCTATAAAATCTTATAACTTTAATTTAGCTTTCAATTAGGATTAGAAAATAAACTTTTTTATTTTGCTCAAACTAGAGCAAGACTAGAGCATAGAAAGATAGATTTAAAATCTTTATGTTGAAAAGATAAGTATTTTAATGATACGATTAGTTATGAAAAAATTAGTACTTACAGTTTTTTTAATTTTATTTTCAATTTCAACTGCTCACGCCAGCCAATTTTGTGCAGGTTTTAAACAAGGATATATAACTGGATACAAACAAGCAAAAAATACATCCATGAGCCCAATGGTTCCTATGTGTCCAATGCAACCAATGAAATCTATGTCAGATCCGCAAAGTGATTTTGAGCATGGATATTTAATAGGACTTCAGGCTGGTATGTATGCTTACTAAAAATTGTATAATGAAGATTATATCAATTTTAACTCTTATTTTTTTAACTTCTTGTGGTGGACCATCGATGAATGCTCAATCAGTTTACAATGACTGTTCATATAAATTTGACAACATAGTTAAGGTTGATCAGTGTGCAAAAAATATGATGCAAGCCTTTTTAAGACAAAATCCGAATGGAGCAATTTATGGAAGAGGATCTGGTGAATTACAGTTTTATCAGGGGCTTGTTTACAAAGTTCAATCAAATCAAATTTCTAATTCTGAAGCCCTAAATAGATATGCAAATTATAAACAGCAAAGAAAACAAGCTGCAAAAGAAGACGCAAGAAAAGTAGGAGAAGCAGCCGATGGATTGAATTGTTTGTTTTTTGGAGTAGCCTGTTAACAATAATTAATTAGCTCAAACTAGAGCAAGACTAGAGCATACAGAGATAAAATAAAAAAAATTTACTTATTCATCTTGTTCAATTATAAATATTAGCATAAGTACTCATGAAATTCATTAATGCCCTCGTGGTGAAATTGGTAGACACAAAGGACTTAAAATCCTTGCCGCTTGCGGAGTGCCAGTTCGAGTCTGGCCGAGGGCACCACATTAAATGAAAAAAATACAAATCATCTCTGATATAAATAAAAAATCGAGACAAATAAAATCACAATTATTAAAAAAATTGCACAATAATAAAATTATTAAATCAAATACTGTAATTGTAATTGGTGGTGATGGTTTTATGCTTCAAACTTTAAAGAAAAATCAAAAATCCAAAAAAAACTTTTATGGAATAAATTCAGGTAATTATGGTTTTTTGATGAATAAGTTTTCTTCTAAAACAATTATAAAAAATTTATCAAAAGCAAATGTGATTAGCATTTCCCCATTACAGATGATTGTTAAGAATAATAAAAATCAAATTAGAAAATATTTAGCAATTAATGAAGTTTCGATTTTAAGACAAAGTAGGCAAGCTGCTTCTTTATCTATAAATTATGGATCTAAACAAATTATTAAAAAATTGGTATCTGACGGTGTGCTCGTCTCAACACCGGCTGGAAGTACTGCATATAATCTCTCAGTTCATGGACCAATATTAAGTCTAAATTCAAAAAAATTATCTATATCTCCCATCAGTCCTTTTAGACCACGAAGATGGAAAGGAAAAATAGTTAGTGATAAATCAAAAATTGTTATTAAAAACTTAAATCCAAATAAAAGACCTATAAGTGCTGTAGCAGACAATATTGAAGTAAGAAATGCAAAAAATGTAATTGTTAAAACTAACCAAAAAATTAGTTTCAATCTTTTATATGATAAAAATAAAAGTCTTCAAAAAAAAATTAAGATTGAGCAGTTAAGAAGAGAAACATCATAAGATGGTGCCCCCGCACGGATTCGAACCGCGGACCTATTGATTACAAATCAATTGCTCTACCAGCTGAGCTACAAGGGCATGTGCAATAATTATTGATTATTTTTAAATTAATCAACTCTTTTTTTTAGGTAACTTAGATGATGAAATACTATTGCTGCACTATTTGATATATTCAAACTTTCTATTTTTTTGTCTATATCTATTTTAACTAAAAAATCAGCGTATTTTGAAGTATGTTCGTGCATACCTGACCCCTCAGACCCAAATAATAAAATATTGTTTCCTTGCCATTTAATATCTGTAAAATTTTTATCACCATTTCCATCAAAACCATAAACCCAAAAATTTTTATCTTTTAAATTTTTTAGTGTCGAATTAATATTTGATACCTCAAAAATATTTATATATTCTATAGACCCACTTGCTGCTTTATACATGAGCTTACTTTCATTTGGAAAATGTCTTTCTTTAATTATAACTCCATCTATTCCAAATGAAGCCGCACTTCTAATCAAAGATCCGATATTTCTTGGATCAGTTACCCCATCTAGACAAACGAGGGTAGTATCTTTTTTTTCTTTTATAAAATCTTTAAGAATTGGTTTTTCAAGATGCTCAATTTCAGCCACATAACCTTGGTGTAACAAATTTTCTTTAGTAGTGTATTTGTCTAATTCTTTTTTAGTCTTAAAGTATATCTTGACATCTTCTAAGAGATTTTTTTTTGGACTCTTTCGGTGAATATTTTTTTTACTCTCTTCAGTTAAAAAAACTCTTAAAACCTTCCTTTTTGGATTTCTTAATGCCTCTACTACAGCATGCTGACCAATGATAAAAAATGATGATTTGTTCATAAATTTATCCTAGTTTTACACGTTTTTTTGAATATTTTCCCATTAAATCACGTGTTGCATTTACACAAATAAAATATATAAAACGCATGTTGTTTGAAGCTTTATTGAACAGGGGACGCTTCCCCAGAGGAGGGGTTCCAGAGCGGTCAAATGGGGCGGGCTGTAAACCCGTTGACTTCGGTCTTCGAAAGTTCGAATCTTTCCCCCTCCACCATTCAATAAATTTTTAATTAACACTGGAGTGTTACTCTTGGGGTTGTGCGGGTGTAGTTCAATGGTAGAACGCTAGCCTTCCAAGCTGGATGTAAGGGTTCGATTCCCTTTACCCGCTCCAAGAATTAAGAAATTATAAAAAAACAAATGTGAGGAATATAAGTAATGTCAAAAGAAAAATTTGTAAGAAATAAACCGCATTGTAACATAGGTACAATTGGTCATGTCGACCACGGTAAAACAACTTTAACCGCAGCTATCACTAAAGTTTTATCTGAAACTGGTGGAGCTAAAGCAGTTGCGTATGATCAAATTGATAAAGCTCCAGAAGAAAAAGAAAGAGGAATTACAATTTCTACTGCGCACGTTGAGTATGAAACAGAAAAAAGACACTATGCTCACGTAGACTGTCCAGGTCACGCAGATTATGTAAAAAACATGATTACAGGAGCAGCCCAAATGGATGGGGCAATTTTAGTAGTTAACGCTGCTGATGGACCAATGCCGCAAACTAGGGAGCATATTCTTTTAGCAAGACAAGTTGGTGTGCCTGCAATATGTGTTTATCTTAATAAAGTAGATCAAGTAGATGATAAAGAAATGATCGATCTTGTTGAGGAAGAAATTAAGGAACTATTAACATCATATAAATTTCCAGGAGACAAAACTCCAATAGCTAAAGGTTCTGCCTTAGCAGCAGTTGAGGGAAGAGATGACGAAATTGGAAAGAATTCAATTTTGGAATTAATGAAGAACGTAGATTCATTCATACCTCAACCTGATAGACCAAAAGACAAACCTTTTTTAATGCCTGTAGAAGATGTTTTTTCTATTTCGGGTAGAGGTACAGTAGCAACTGGAAGAGTAGAATCTGGTGTACTTAAAACTGGTGATGAGATAGAAATTATTGGTATTAGAGAGACAAAAAAATCAGTTTGTACTGGTGTTGAAATGTTTAGAAAACTTTTAGACTCAGGGGAAGCTGGTGATAACGTCGGAGTACTTTTAAGAGGTGTTGAAAGAACTGACATTGAAAGAGGTCAAGTACTTTGTAAACCAGGATCAGTAACTCCGCATACTAAATTTGAGGCTCAGGCTTATGTACTGAAGAAAGAAGAAGGTGGAAGACATACACCATTCTTTACAAAATACAGACCACAGTTTTATTTTAGAACAACAGATGTAACTGGGGAAGTAGAACTTCCAGCTGGAACAGAAATGGTTATGCCAGGTGATGATGCAAAATTTACAGTTAAGCTGATTACACCAATCGCGATGTCAGAGAAATTAAACTTTGCAATACGTGAAGGTGGCAGAACTGTTGGAGCTGGAGTAGTAACTAAGATTATAGAGTAAGCTCTATATAGGAGTGTAGCTCAATTGGTAGAGCGCCGGTCTCCAAAACCGGAGGCTGAGGGTTCGAGTCCCTCCGCTCCTGCCAATTATGAGATATAAAATATGAAAAACCCGATTAAATTTATACAGGAAGTAAAACAAGAAGCTTTTAAAGTTTCATGGCCAACAGGAAAGGAAACTCTTCAAGGTGCTATTATGGTTTTTTTAATGGCTTTAGCTATGTCGCTATTCTTTTTACTTATTGATCAAGTGCTTAAATTCTTTCTTGAAATTTTATTGAAAGTGAGCATTTAATGAAAAACTGGTACATTGTTCAGTCTCACTCAAGTTTTGAAAATAAAGTAGCTGGATTAATAAAAGAAGAAGCAGAAAAGGCAAAAATATCAGAAAAATTCGAGGAAATTATAGTTCCAACTCATGATGTAACAGAGGTTAAAAGAGGCAAAAGAATACAAAGAAAAAAAAAATATTTTCCAGGTTACGTTTTAATTAAAAGTGAAATGGACAATAATATTTACCATATGATTAAAAACCTTAAAAGAGTAAGCGGATTTTTAGGCACTAAAGGTATGCCAGTCCCTGTTTCTGATAAAGAAATAGAGAAGATATTAGGACAAATAAAAGATGGTGTGGCCCAGCCAAAATCTGGTATAGAGTACAGCGTAGGTGAGAAAGTACAGGTTGTTGATGGTCCTTTCGCATCCTTTAGTGGAATGGTTGAGGATATTGATGAAGAAAAATCTAGATTAAAAGTTTCAGTCTCTATTTTTGGACGTCCAACACCAGTCGACTTAGAATATAACCAAGTTGAGAAAGTAAGTTAATGGCAGCAAAAAAAGAAATTAGCGGTTTCATAAAATTACAAATAAAAGGTGGACAAGCTAATCCAGCTCCACCGGTTGGTCCTGCATTAGGTCAACGTGGTGTAAATATTATGGAATTCTGCAAGGCTTTTAATGATAAGACGAAATCTTTGGCTGGAAAACCAGTGCCAGTAGAAATTACAGTTTATAAAGACAAAAAATTTGACTTTAAAATAAAATCACCACCTGCATCCTTTTTTATAAAGGAGGCAGCTAAATTGAAGGGTGGATCTAAAGAACCTGGAAGAAATATAGTTGCATCTATCACAAAAAAACAAGCTGAGGAAATAGCTAAACAAAAAATGGAAGATTTAAATGCTATAGATCTTGAGCAAGCGGTTAAAATAATTGCTGGGTCAGCTAGATCAATGGGAATTGAGGTAAAAGAATAATGAAATCAAAAAGATTTAAAAAACTTCCAGAAAAAACAACTGATTTACAATCAGAGATGATTGAGAAGCTATTACCAACAATAAAAAAAAATTGTACAACTAAATTTGATGAGTCTGTTGATTTAAGTTTTCAAATTAATAATAAGCAAAAAAAAGGTGAAGTTAATATTAGAACAGTCGTGAATCTTCCAGGCGGCACTGGTAAAAAAGTAAAAGTGGCTGTCGTTTGTGAAGATGCTAAAACTTCAGAGGCAAAAAGTGCAGGTGCAGATTTAGTAGGAGGAGATGATTTTATAGATAAAATTAAAAGTGGGGAAATGAATTTTGAAAAACTGATTTGTACTCCAGGAATGATGATTAAATTGTCAAAACTTGGTAAAGTTTTAGGGCCTAAAGGTCTTATGCCAAATCCAAAACTTGGATCAGTCACAGAAGATTTGAAAAAAGCTGTATCTGATGCAAAATCTGGTCAAGCAGAAATCAGAAATGACAAAGATGGAAATATTGGAGTAAGTATAGGCAAAAAATCATTTAATGACGACCAATTAATAAAAAATTTTAATGCAATATTAGATATTTTAGAAAAAGAAAAATCTAACAATACTCTCAAAGGTGATTTAATTAAATCAGCTTTTATAACTTCTACAATGGGTGTTTCGTATAAATTAAAATTAGGTAAAAATATTTAATTCTTATGATGAATAAAGAACAAAAAAAAAATTATATTACTGAGATGACAACTCAATTTGAGAATAGCAAAGCAATAATGGTTACTCATTACCAGGGATTAACTATGCCTCAATTAGATGAATTAAGATCTAAAATGAGAGAACACGATATAGTTTTTAAAATAACTAAAAATAGAATTACAAAATTAGCTTTAGAAAAAACTAAATGTAAAGATTTGTCAAATTTGTTCACTGGTCCTACAGCGGTTGCTTTTGGCGAAGATGCGATTATGTCTGCAAGGATTCTATCTAAATTTGCAAAAGATAATGAAAATTTGAAATTAATTGGCGGAATAATGGATAATGAAATTTTGGATCAAGCAGGGGTTCAAAATGTAGCAAATCTACCTACGCTAGATGAGGCAAGGGCTAATATAGTAGGAATTTTAAATGCTTCAGCGTCAAAATTGGTGAGTATTTTGCTTGCACGATCGGAAAAAATGAGTAGTTTACCACCAGAAAATTCTGAAACAAAACCTAAAGAGTAGATTATGCCAGACCTAAATAAAATTATCGAGGATTTATCAAAATTGACTGTTGCTGAAGCAGCAGATCTTTCAAAACAATTAGAAGAAAAATGGGGAGTAACACCCATGGCCGCAGCAGCTCCAGCAGCAGCAGGTGGTGCAGCAGCAGCAGAGGACAAAGATGATTTTTCAATTATGCTTGTTTCTGCAGGTGATAAAAAAATTAATGTTATTAAAGAAGTAAGAGCTGCTACTTCACTGGGCTTAAAAGAAGCAAAAGATTTAGTAGAGGGCGCACCAAAAGAAGTTAAAGCGGGTGTACCAAAAAAAGAGGCTGAAGAAATTAAAGCTAAATTAGAAGCTGCAGGCGCAAAAGTAGAACTTAAGTAAATTAACAAGGAATTATTTAAGTGCTGGTTGTTATAAGTCAGCACTGTAAAAAATAGATGCAATTATCTTTTACTGAAAAGAAAAATATTAGAAAAAGTTTTGGAAAGTTAAAAGAAGGTCTATCAATACCAAATTTGATAGAAGTTCAAAAGAACTCCTATAAAGAACTTACAGAGTTCAATTTACAGGAAAATAACTTAACTAAGGGTTTTGATAGAGTTTTTAAAAGTATTTTTCCTATAGAAGATTTGAATGACAAAGCTACACTTGAATATGTCTCTTACAGATTGGAAAAACCAAAGTTTGATGTAGAAGAATGTATAGCAAGAGGTTTAACTTATTCTTCAGCTCTAAAATGTACTCTTAGACTCGTAGTTTATGAAATAGATCAAGAAAATAACACTAAAGATATTTTGTCAGCAAAAGAGCAAGAGGTTTACATGGGAGATGTTCCAATGATGACAAATAGTGGAACATTTATTACAAATGGCGTTCAAAGAGTAGTTGTAAATCAAATGCATAGAAGCCCTGGAGTTTTCTTTGACCATGACAAAGGCAAAACTCACGCAAGTGGTAAACTTTTGTTTAATTGTAGAGTAATACCAAACAGAGGATCATGGCTTGATTTTGAATTCGATGTCAAAGATTTTTTATATTTTAAAATAGATAGAAAAAAGAAAATTTTAGCATCAACTTTGTTACTAGCTCTTGGCTATACTAAATCAGAAATTGCAAATGAATTTTATGACAATGAAGATTATACATTTGATAACAATTCAAGTAAGTGGAAAACTAAATTTAATCCTGATAATTATAAAGCAAAAAATTTTTCTGAAGAAGTAATAGATGCAAAAACAAGTAAAGTTGTAATTAATTCTGGAGACAAAATTAATTTTCTAAACGCTAAGAAACTGGCTAATGATGGATTAAAAGATATATTAGTTTCTCAGGATTCTTTATATGGTAAATTTTTACATTCAGATATAAAAGTTAGTGATGAAGAGGGTGGTACATTTAAAATTGGTACTGAGCTTAATGAAACAATTATTCAAAAAATACTAGAAGCTAAAATAAGCTCAATCAAAATTTCTACAACAAATTCAATCAATAAAGGTCCTTACTTATTAAATACAATTTTGAATGATAAAAATAATAATAAGGATGAAGCTATTACCGAAGTATACAAAATGTTAAGACCTGGTGAGCCGCCAACAATTGAGATTGCAACTCAAATTTTTAACAATTTGTTTTTTAGCTCAGATAGATATGATTTGTCAGATGTTGGAAGAGTTAAGATGAACTCAAGATTAAATCTGGAATGCTCAGACAAAATTACGATTTTAAGAAATGATGATATTATATCAATAATTCATAAAATGTTAGATCTCAGAGATGGTAAAGATGAAGTTGATGATATTGATCATTTAGGAAATCGAAGAGTAAGATCAGTAGGAGAACTTGTAGAAAATCAAGCAAGAATTGGTGTTTATAGGATGGAAAGAGCAATTAAAGAGAAGATGACAACATTAGATGTGGAGTCAGCAATGCCTCAAGATTTAATAAATGCAAAGCCTTTAACGGTTTCTTTAAAAGATTTTTTTGCTAGTTCTCAATTATCTCAATTTATGGATCAAACAAATCCTTTATCAGAAATCACACACAAAAGAAGAGTTTCAGCCCTAGGCCCAGGTGGTCTTACAAGAGAAAGAGCAGGTTTTGAAGTTCGAGACGTGCACCCAACTCATTATGGAAGAATTTGTCCAATAGAAACCCCAGAGGGTCCAAATATCGGATTGATCAATAGTTTATCTACTTATGCCAAAATAAATAAATATGGCTTTATTGAAAGTCCATACAAAAGAGTAAAAGATGGTGTAGTTCAAAATAAGGTTGAGTATCTATCTGCTATGGAGGAAACAAAATATACAATAGCTCAAGCTAATACAAAGCTAGATAAGAATGGAAAAATTGTTGAAGAGCTAGTTTCTTGTCGAGAAAATTTGAATTTTTTATTGTCTAAACCTGAAACAATTGACTATATCGATGTCTCTCCAAAACAATTAGTTTCTGTAGCTGCTTCACTGATCCCTTTTTTAGAAAATGACGATGCAAACAGAGCTTTGATGGGCTCAAATATGATGAGACAAGCAGTTCCTCTATTAAAACCAGAGTCACCTTTGGTTGGAACAGGAATTGAAAGTGATGTTGCTTTAGATTCAGGCGTAACAATAGTTGCTAAAAGAGAGGGTGTAGTTGACAAAATAGATGGTAAAAGAATTGTAATTAAGGCTACCGAAGAAACTGATTTTAGTAAATCTGGAGTTGACATTTATAATTTACAAAAATTTAAAAGATCAAATCAGAATACATGTATAAATCAAAGACCTTTGGTTAGAGTGGGCGACAAAGTAAAAGTGGGGGATATAATTGCTGATGGTCCTTCAACAAAATTAGGTGAATTAGCTCTTGGTAAAAATGTGACTGTAGCTTTTATGCCGTGGCAAGGGTACAATTTTGAGGACTCAATTTTGATATCTGAACGATGTGTAACAGATGATGTTTTTACATCAGTTCATATTGTTGAATATGAAATTATGGCGAGAGATACAAAATTAGGAGAAGAAGAAATAACTCGAGATATACCAAATGTTAATGAAGAAGCATTAAAAAATCTTGACGAGTCAGGTGTAGTATATATAGGTGCTGAAGTAAATGCAGGTGATATTTTAGTTGGTAAAGTAACTCCCAAAGGAGACTCTGCATCCGGACCTGAAGAGAAACTATTGAGATCAATTTTTGGAGAAAAAGCTATAGATGTAACAGATACATCTTTAAGAATGTCAAGAGGCAGTAGCGGAACTGTTGTTGACGTAAGAGTTTTTAATAGACATGGCATAGAAAAAGACGAGAGGTCTATTACAATTGAAAGAGCTGAAATCGATCAAGTCCAACAAGATAAGATTGTTGAGGAGGAAATTTTAGAAAGAAGTATAAAACAAAGAGCATCCCAAATACTATCTGGCTCAAAGTTGAATAAAAAATTAAGAGATTTAGATCAAGGTACTGAACTCAATCTAGACGTAATAAATAATTTAAGTATTAACGATATCTTTAAGATTACAGTTGGTAACAATAATAATGAATCTTCACTGGCTCAGTTAAAAGAACAGTATACTCAAGCTAAACAAGATATAACTGAAAGATTCGAAGATAAAGTTTTAAAAATTAGAAGTGGTGATGATTTATTACCAAGTGTTATGAAAATGGTTAAAGTTTTTGTTGCTATTAAAAGAAGATTAAGACCCGGCGATAAAATGTCCGGAAGACATGGTAATAAGGGTGTTGTCAGTAAAATAGTTCCAGTTGAAGACATGCCTTACAGAGAAGACGGCAGACCTGTTGATATAGTTTTAAATCCTCTCGGTGTTCCAAGTAGAATGAACGTTGGACAAATTCTAGAAACACATTTGGGATGGGCCTGTAAAGAATTTGGTGAAGAAATAAAAAAATTAGTTAATGAAAATCAAAAGAAGATTGAAAAAACAGAAAAAATTTCAAAATTTTTAAAATCTGTTTATGGTGAAGACACTTACAATGAAAAAGTAGATAAATTGAGTAAGACTGAATTTAAAGATTTATGCGAAAACCTTAAAGATGGAGTTGCAATATCAACACCAGTTTTTGATGGTGCCAAAGAAAAAAATGTAACTGAAATGTTGGAATTAGCCAATCTACCTGGCTCAGGACAAACATTTTTGTGGGATGGAAGAACTGGAGAAAAATTTGATAGACCAGTAACGGTTGGAATTATTTATATGTTAAAATTACACCATCTTGTTGAAGATAAAATTCATGCAAGGTCAACTGGTCCATACAGTTTAGTAACTCAACAACCTCTTGGAGGAAAAGCTCAATTAGGAGGACAAAGATTTGGAGAGATGGAAGTATGGGCATTAGAAGCATACGGAGCATCTTACACATTACAAGAGATCTTAACTGTAAAATCTGATGATGTTGCTGGAAGAGTAAAAGTTTATGAAACAATTGTTAAGGGAGAAGAGAACTTTGAGTCAGGGATACCTGAGTCATTTAACGTTTTAGTTAAAGAGATTAAATCATTAGCATTAAATGTGGAACTAAATTAAATGAAAAAAGAATTAACAGATTTATTTAAAAATTCGGAAATTTCTGAAGCACAAAATTTTAATAGTATAAAAATATCTTTGGCTAGTCCTGAAAAAATTAAATCATGGACCTATGGAGAAATTAAAAAACCTGAAACAATAAATTACAGAACATTTAGACCAGAAAAAGATGGATTATTTTGTTCAAGAATTTTTGGACCAATAAAAGATTACGAATGTTTGTGTGGAAAATATAAGAGGATGAAGTTTAGAGGAATTATTTGTGAAAAGTGTGGGGTAGAAGTTACAAAATCAAACGTAAGAAGAGAGAGAATGGGACATATCAATCTTGCAACACCAGTTGCTCATATTTGGTTCCTGAAATCTCTGCCTAGTAGAATAGCTTTAGCCGTTGACATGAAACTAAAAGAAATTGAGAGAGTTTTATATTTCGAAAATTTCATAGTTGTAGAACCAGGATTAACTGGACTAAAAAAGAACCAACTTTTAAATGAGGAAGAACTTGCTAAATATCAAGATGAATTTGGTGAAGAAGCATTTTCTGCCGGTATAGGTGCTGAAGCTGTATTAGAAATGCTGAAATCTTTAGACCTGGAATTAGAAAGAAAAAATTTAGTTAATTATATTAAAGAAACAAAATCTAAAGTTAATGAAGAGAGAGCAATCAAAAGATTAAAATTAATTGAGTCATTTATTGAAACTGGTCAAAAGCCAGAGTGGATGATAATGACTGTTGTTCCAGTAATCCCTCCAGAATTAAGACCTTTGGTCCCCCTAGATGGTGGAAGATTTGCAACTTCAGATCTAAACGATCTTTATCGAAGAGTAATAAATAGAAATAACCGTTTGAAAAGATTAATGGATCTTAAAGCCCCAGATATAATAGTAAGAAATGAAAAACGTATGCTCCAAGAGTCGGTTGATGCTTTATTTGATAATGGCAGACGTGGAAGAGTAATAACAGGTACTGGAAAAAGACCATTAAAATCTTTAGCTGAAATGCTTAAAGGTAAACAAGGAAGATTTAGACAAAATTTATTAGGTAAACGGGTTGATTATTCTGGCCGGTCGGTAATTGTAGTTGGACCAGATTTAAAATTACATGAATGTGGTTTACCAAAAAAAATGGCATTAGAATTATTTAAACCATTTTTGTATGCTAGACTTAATAAACTTGGATTAGCTTCAACAATTAAGCAAGCTAAAAAACTTGTTGAAAAAGAAACAAACGCCGTCTGGGATGCATTAGAATTAATTGTTAGAGAACATCCAGTTTTATTAAACAGGGCTCCAA
>CACHOW010000013.1 GCA_902581695.1 uncultured Pelagibacteraceae bacterium
GTTCTTGCAGTAAATGTTGAAACGTTAAAACTGTGTTCTGCGTAGAGAATTAACGATACATCAAAAGCTTTTACTATTTCTTTTTGAGGCACTTTTCCAAAACACATGTAAAAGAAATTTTCAGCAATGTTTAAGTTTTTTTTGGGTTTAATTATTTTTTTACCTTTTCTTAATCTATAGAAAGCAGCTAAAGCAGTTGGTGTTTTGGCTAAAATTCTAATAGCTTTTCTCATATTTGCATCAGATGAAGAGTCTGTAGTTTCTTTGTCCTCTAAGCCCATTATGCTTACCGCTGTTCTAGCAACATCCATTGGATGAGATTTTTTTGGCATTTTTTTTATAATTGAGTAAAGGTCTTTTGATAAATCTCTATTATCCTTTTCCTCTTTTTCAAATTTTCTAAGTTGAATAGTATTGGGTAGGTCTTTATTTAAAATTAAATAAGCAACTTCTTCAAATCTACAATACCTACATAAGTCTTGTGCTGCATATCCTCTGTAAGTTAGAGAGTTTATTTCAGGCATTACTTTTGAGACTTCAGTTTCGTCTACAACTATTCCAAGTAATCCTTTTTTTATATCTTCACTCACTATTCGTGTCCTTCAGTACTAAAATTGTAAATTTTTTCATCTAAACTATTATATTTTTCGTAATCAACAAGTTCGTATAATCTTTTTCTCGTTTGCATTTTATCAATGATATTGTTTTGGTGTCCATTTGCATAAATGTCTCTTAATCCATCTTCGACATTTTTCATAGCTAAACGCTGAGTGGTAACTGGATAAATAACTATGTTATAACCAAATTGCTCAAGTTCCTTATAATTAAACAACTTAGTTTTACCAAATTCAGTCATATTCGCCAGCAGGTAGCAAGATAATTCTTTTCTCACTTTTTCAAAATCCTTTTCATCATGTAAAGCTTCTGGAAAAACTATTTCTGCTCCTGCATCAATGTATGCTTTGCATCTTTCGATCATCTTATCTATTCCTTCAACACTTTTTGCATCTGATCTTGCTATAATTTTAAAATTTTTATCTTTTCTAGTTGAAACACATTCTTTAATTTTTCTAACCATTGCTTCAGTAGTAATTAATTCTTTATTATCTAGATGGCCACATCTTTTCCTCTCAATTTGATCTTCTAAATGTACTGCTGAAATTCCAAATTCTTCAAAAGTCTCAATTGTTTCTTTGCAAGATTTGAAACCAGTATCAATATCAACAATTGTAGGTAAATTTGTAACTCTTGAAATTAAATAAGATCTTGTACTTACATCCTGTAATGTGGTTAATCCTATATCGGGAAAACCAAGATCATTAGCCATTACACCACCAGATACGTAAACAGCATCATAACCAATTTCTTCAATTAATTTTGCTGTTAGTGGATTGTAAGCCCCTGGAACTCTTAAAATTTTGTTAGATTTCAATTTTTCATCAAGATCCATTCTTTTTTGAGCAGGTTCTTTTTCAACAAAGTGCATTAGAAAATTCCTTTCTTGGTATTTTTTTTAAGTCTATTCTTTTTAACTTCAATATTTAATTTATCTAATTGCCCAGATTTTAATTTCTTTAAGTTTTGAACTGTTCTTAAAAATCTATCACTTTCTTTCTTATCTAATACTTTTTCAGTTAAAGTTAAAAACTTATTTATATAATTTTGCCGCTTGAATGGTCGAGAACCATAAGGGTGTGCATCAGCTCTATCTTGTTGCTCAGTAACCTTTTTTCCATTTTTTAAAGTTACAACAACTTTTGCACCAAATGATTTTTTCTTTGGATTTGGATCATGATATTTTTTGGTCCATTTTTTATCCTCATGAGTTTTAATTGATCTCCATATCTTTATAGTACTTTTTCTTTTAGCCCTCGCTTTTGTATATGATTTTATATGGTGCCATTTACCATCCTCTAAAGCGACAGCAAAAATGTACATTATTGAGTGGTCTAAAGTTTCTCTACTTGCATTTGGATCCATTTTTTGAGGATCATTAGCCCCTGTTCCAATAACATAATGTGTATGGTGACTTGTATAAATATCAATTTTTTTAATTTGATTTAAATTTTGTAATTTTTTTTTTAGCTTTTTTGCTAAATCTATTAAAGCTTGAGATTGATACTCAGCTGAATATTCTTTTGTGTAAGTTTCGAGTATGGCTTTTTTAGTTTCACCCTTTTTTGGTAAAGGGACTTTGTATAATGCTTTTTTTCCATCTAGAATTCTCGCAATCACACTATCTTCGCCTTCATAAATTGGACTTGGGGCGCCTTCACCTCGCATCACTCTATCAACTGCTTCAATTGCCAGCTTCCCTGCATGAGCTGGTGCATAAGCTTTCCAACTCGAAATTTCACCTTTTCTAGATTGTCTAGTAGAGATTGTCGTATGCAATGCTTGTTGAACTGCCTGATAAATTGTTTCAGTATTTAGTCTTAACATTGTTCCAAGTCCAGCTGCAACGCTTGGACCTAAATGGGCAATATGATCTACTTTATGTTTGTGTAAACAAATTCCTTTAACTAAATTTACCTGAACTTCATAGGCAGTAATAATTCCTCTTAAAAGATCTAAACCACTTTTTTTATTTTGTTGAGCAACACTTATTAATGGAGGGATATTATCTCCTGGATGACTATAGTCGGCTGCTAAAAAAGTATCATGAAAGTCTAGCTCTCTAACAGCTGTACCATTTGACCAGGCTGCCCATTCACAATCAAATTTTAATTTATTATTTACACCAAATAATGTGGCACCATTTTTTCTTGAGTGTTTTAAAGCCATTTCTCTGGATGAAATAACTGGCTTTCTATTTAAAGATGCAATTGCTACCGAAGCATTATCAATTATTCTATTGATGACCATTTCAACTGAGTCTTTATTTAATTTAGCATTATCACTTGCTATTTCAGCTATTTTCCAAGCAAGCTGATTTTTTTTTGGTAGATGGTTCTTAGATGGATAAACTTTAACTTTATGTACTATCAAAAATACTCCTTATTCACGAGAATGTTTTTAATAGTTAAAAAAAAATAATCAATCTTAAAGATATTTTAATACAATTTTTTCAATATCTACAAAGTCTTTAATTAAGTGATTATGATAAATTTCGGTTATTTTCTTTTCTGTATATCCATCTTCTAATAGAATAACCGGTATTCCAGCTTCTTTAGCAGCATTAGCATCTGTCTCGCTATCACCAATCATCAAACTTCTATTTATATCTCCATCTAATATTTCTATAACTGAAGTTAAATGTCTAGGGTCTGGTTTACAATAGTTAAAAGTATTATGACCTGCAACATATTCAAAAAAATCATAGATACCAATTTTTTTTAAAAGATCGACTGCTAGATGTTCTTGTTTGTTCGTACACACAGCCATAGATATTTTTTTTTCTTTAGCCCAAATTAAAAAATCTTTAACACCATTAATCAAGGTACTTTCATTAACAATATTTTTTCCGTAAAAATCTACAAAGTCCTTTACCATTTCTTTTTTAATTTTTTCATCTTGAACTTTACCAAACTCTTTTTTTGCTTGTCCCCAAATTGATCTCCCAAGCATTGCCCCAGCACCTTGACCAACTAAATTCCTTATCTCTTCTGTAGATTTTGTTGGATAACCAAATTTCTTCATAACATGATTGTGAGCTCGCATTAAATCTGGAGCTGTATCTACTAAAGTACCGTCTAAATCAAAAAGAATTGTATATTGTTGGCTCATAATCAAAAGTATTTTTACGAAATATTTTGTGAATTAAGAAAGATATATACTTAATATAAAGAATTTCCTAGATGAAAGAAATAAATTCACAAAAGTTACAAAATATACTTAGAAAAAAGTTTTTAAAATCAGGTGTAAAAATGCAGGGACCTGAGACAATTTATTTTTCGAAAGATACTAAGATTGGTAAAAATGTAATTATAGAACCTTATGTGGTTATTGGATCAAAAGTTAAAATTGGAAATAATGTAACTATAAAATCTTTTTCTCATCTAGAAAATTGTAAAATTGAAAACAAGGTTGAGATGGGCCCCTATGCTAGAATAAGACCAGGTACAATTTTAAAAGAGGGATCTAGAGTTGGCAACTTTGTTGAAATAAAAAAAAGCACTCTAGGTAAAAAATCTAAAGTAAACCATTTGACATATATTGGAGACACAAATATAGGAAGATCTGTTAATATTGGAGCAGGCACTATTACTTGTAACTATGATGGATATAAAAAAAGCAAAACAGTAATTAAAGACAATACATTTATTGGATCTAATTCATCATTAGTAGCACCAGTTACAATAGAGCAAGATAGTATTGTTGGTGCAGGATCGGTAATAACTAAAAATGTAAAAAAGAAATCATTAGCTTTGACAAGAAGTTTACAAATAGAAGTTAAAAATTATAAAAGAAAGAAAAAATAAATGTGTGGAATTATAGGAATTAACAGTAAGAAACCTGTATCAGCATCAATAATTAATTCTCTAAAAAAATTAGAGTATAGAGGCTACGACTCAGCAGGAATTGCAACTCTTTCAGATGGTTTTATAAATGAAGTTAAATCAGAGGGTAGAGTTGATAATCTTGAAAAAAATTCTGTAGTCCAAAATATGGTAGGAACTATAGGTATTGGGCATGTTAGATGGGCAACACATGGACTACCAAATAGTATTAATGCTCATCCTCATTCCTCACAAAATGTGTCTGTTGTACACAATGGAATTATTGAAAACTCAACATTATTGAAAAAATTTTTAGTTAGCAAAGGTCATAAATTTAAATCACAAACAGATACAGAAGTAATTGTTCACCTAATTACTGAGAATTTAAAAACTGATAATATTGTTAATTCAATTAAGAAAACTTTAAAATCTCTTCATGGAAGTTTTGCACTTGGAATTATATTTAAAGATCAGCCAGATTTAATTATTGGAGCTAGGAGAGGATCACCTCTAGCAGTTGGCTATGGTCCTAATGAGAATTATTTAGGTTCAGACTCTTACGCTCTGAAATCAATGACAAATAAGATAACTTATTTAAGTGATGGAGAATTTTGTGTCATTAAAAAAGATCATGTTGAATTTTTTAATGAAGAAGGTGTGAAAATAAATAAAAAAGTTTTAGAATTATCTTCTGAAGAAGAGAAATATGATAAAGGTGATTATAAACATTTCATGGCAAAGGAAATAGAAGAACAGCCAACTACACTCAAAAATGGAATTAAAGAATATATCGACACCTCAAACAATGATATTAATATTTTCAACTTCCCGTGGAAGATTGATGAAATTTCTTCAATCACTCTAATCGGTTGTGGTACAGCTTATCATTCTTGCCTGATGGCAAAATATTGGTTTGAGGAATTAACTACCCTAGATGTAAATGTAGATATAGCCTCAGAATTTAGATATAGAAAAAATAGGTTTAAGAAAGATACTTTGTATGTCTTTGTTTCTCAGTCAGGGGAGACAGCAGATACTTATGCTGCTTTAGATTTATGTAAGTCAAATAATATGAAGACTTGCTCAGTAGTGAATGTTATTGAAAGTTCAATCGCAAGAGATTCTGAATTTGTATTACCAATACATTGTGGAATAGAAATAGGTGTTGCTTCTACAAAAGCCTTTTTAGGACAAATTTTGATACTGTATATATTCGCTTTAAAACTTGGACTTTTAAGAAATGATTTAAAAAAGGAATTATTTAATGAAAAACTTAAAGATTTAAAAGATTTGCCAAAATTAGTTCAACAAACTTTACAGATTGACAATAAGATACAAACTATATCCAAAACTTTTAATGAGGCGAAAGGATCTATGTTTTTAGGTAGAGGTTTCTCATTTCCGATAGCTTTAGAGGGTGCTTTAAAATTAAAAGAGCTTTCGTATATACATGCCGAAGGTTATCCAGCTGGTGAAATGAAACATGGACCATTAGCGCTTATAGAAGAGGGTATGCCAGTAGTAGTTTTAGCCCCAAGAGACAATTATTATAAAAAAACTATTTCCAATATGCAGGAAGTAATTGCAAGGGGTGCAAAGGTTTTATTAATTACAAATAAAAGTAAAGACGAAGTTATTTCAGAAAATATTTGGGAAACAATAGAAGTTGAAAGTACAAATGCAGATCTCTTACCTTTCCTTTTAACCATTCCTTTACAAAAACTTGCGTATTATTCGGCTCTTAAAAAAGGATTTGATATAGATAAGCCTAGAAATTTAGCTAAATCTGTAACCGTTGAATAATAATAAAACTCTGATACAACAATCTAAGGTTGAACATGAAAAATTGGAAAGTAAATAGCTGGAGAAAATATCCTGTCAAACACATACCCACGTATGATGATGACAATGAACTTAATTCTGTATTAAATAAATTAAAAACTTTTCCACCATTAGTATTTGCTGGTGAAACAAGACATCTTAAAGATCAATTAGCTAAAGTTGTAGATGGTAAAGCTTTTCTTCTACAAGGTGGTGACTGCGCAGAAAGTTTTGCAGAATTCCATCCCGACAACATCAGAGATACTTTTAAAGTAATTCTTCAAATGTCTTTAATATTAACTTACTCAGCTTCATTACCTGTAGTTAAACTTGGAAGAATAGCAGGACAGTTTTCTAAACCGAGAAGTGCCCCTACAGAAAAAGTTGGTGATAAAGAGTTACCAAGTTACTTGGGTGACAATATTAATGCGATAGATTTTAATGAAAAAGCTAGAAGGCCTGATCCAAAAAGAATGTTTAAAGCCTATTCACAATCAGCTTCTACTCTTAATCTTTTAAGAGCATTTTCAAAAGGAGGATTTGCAGATCTAAATAAAGTTCATTTATGGAATTTAGATTATATAAAGAAAAGCCCTCAAGCTAAAAAATTTAAAGATCTAGAAGATAAAATTGCAGATGCTTTAGCGTTTATGGAAGCTTGTGGAATAACTTCAGATTTTAACAATAGAATGTACACAGTTAACTTTTGGACTTCTCATGAGGCATTACATTTACCTTTCGAGGAAAGTATGACCAGAGTAGATTCTACTACAGGAGAATACCATGATACTTCTGCACATTTCGTATGGATAGGTGATAGAACGAGGCAACTAGATGGAGGTCACGTTGAATTTTGTAAAGGAATAGAGAATCCATTAGGTATAAAATGTGGACCTACTTCAAAGCCAGATGAAATCGCAAAAATTTGTGAGGTTCTTAATCCTAAAAATGAAAAAGGGAAAATAACCCTGATATCAAGATTTGGACATCAGAATGTAGAAAAATTTTTACCTAAGTTAATAAGGGGAATTAAAAAAGAAGGATTAAATGTTTTGTGGTCATGTGATCCAATGCATGGAAATACAATTAAATCAACTACTGGTTTTAAAACAAGACCTTTTAACGATGTAGTGAGTGAAGTAAAAAATGTTTTTGGTGTTCATCAGTCAGAAGGATCTTATGCAGGAGGTTTGCATGTTGAAATGACGGGACAAGATGTAACAGAATGCACTGGTGGGGCACGTAAAATATCTGATGCTGATTTATCTAGTAGATATCATACTCATTGTGACCCAAGATTGAACTCAGATCAGGCTTTAGAATTAGCATTTTTAATTTCTGATGAGATAAAAAAGAATACCAGCTATTCTAAAAATGCTATTCAAGCGGCATCTTAAGCCATTGTTTTAGGAAAAATAATTATTAAATATTGCATATGACACCATCTGAAAAAGTAAAGTATATCTCTAATTGGATCAAAAGTTATGTTGATCATATGCCTTCAAAAGCACAATCTTTAGTGATCGGAATATCTGGTGGAATAGACTCGTCTGTATCAAGTACCTTGAGTGCAATGACAGGTTTAAAAACTATTGTTTTAACTATGCCGATAAAACAAAAAGAAAATCAGCATGATTTAAGTTTAAAACATCAAAATTGGTTAGTTCAAAATTTTAAAAATGTAGAGGCTCACACTATAAGTTTAGATAAATTGTTTGAAACATTTTCTTCAACACTTAATAAATTTGATAATGATCACGGTTATGCAAATTCAAGAGCAAGATTAAGAATGACCACACTTTATCAAGTAGCTGCTGCTAACAAAGGTATAGTTGTTGGAACTGGTAACAAAGTAGAGGATTTCGGCGTTGGTTTTTATACAAAATATGGTGATGGTGGTGTCGATATTTCTCCCATTGCAGATTGTAATAAAACCGAAGTCTGGGAATTAGGAAAAGAATTAGGGATATTAAAAGAAATTATTGATGCCCCACCAACAGATGGACTTTGGGACGATGGTAGAACTGATGAGGGTCAGTTAGGATTTAATTATAATGAATTAGAGGATGCAATGATTAATCCCGACTCACCTCATAGAGCAGAATACGAAAAAATTAGAAAACAAAATTTGCATAAAATGGACCCTATTCCAGTATGCAAAATTCCTAGTTAATCAATTAGATTAACAAATCATCAAATAAGGTATATTTCTTAATCTATCAAAATGGATATTTATTTAACAAATAATTTAACTAATAAAAAAGAACAGTTCGTTCCTCGAGACAATAAAGGGGTAGGAATGTATGTTTGCGGACCTACTGTCTACGACGATCCTCATATTGGAAATGCGAGGCCTCTAATTATATTTGATATTCTTTTTAAATTACTTAAAAAAAAGTTTAGGTCTGTCACATATGTGCGAAATATAACAGACATTGATGATAAAATTATTAAATCATCTAAAGATCAAAATATATCTTCAAAAGAACTAACAGAAAAAATAACAAAAAGCTTCTTGGAAGATTGTACTTATTTAAATTGTGAGGATCCGACTCACCAACCAAAGGCAACAGAACATATCGATTTAATGATAAAAATGATTAATGAATTATTAAAAAAGGGATTTGCGTACGAAAATAAGAAACATGTCTATTTCGAAGTAAAAAAATTTTCTGATTATGGAAAATTATCAAATAAAAAGTTAGAAGATTTAATAGCTGGATCAAGAGTTGAGATTAGTGAGAATAAAAAAAATTCTGAAGACTTTGTTCTATGGAAACCATCAAATGATGATGAGCCATCATGGGAGTCACCTTGGGGCAATGGTAGACCAGGTTGGCATCTTGAGTGTTCTGCTATGTCAAAAAAATTTTTGGGAAATGAATTTGATATTCATGGTGGAGGAACAGATTTATTATTCCCACATCATGAAAATGAAATTGCTCAATCAAGATGCGCTAATGAAACTAAAGTTTTTGCAAATTATTGGATACATAATGCCTTCATTACTATGTCGAATGAAAAAATGGCTAAGTCTCAAGGTAATATTTTAAAGATCAAAGATTTTAGAAAAGAAATGAGTGGTCAAGTTTTAAGGTTGGCTCTAATGAGCGCTCATTACAAGCAACCATTAGATTGGAATGATAAACTTTTAACCAACTGTCAGAATACTTTAGATAAATGGTATGGTATTTATAAAGATAATTTAAAATCTGTCGAAGTATCTGATCAAATTCTTAAACCTTTATACGAGGATTTAAATACTCCAGGATATATTGCTAATTTACATCAACTTTATGAGAAAGCTTCTAAGGGACAAGATTTAGAGTTATTTATTTCAGCATGTAAATTTGTAGGTTTATTAAATGAAAGTAATGAAATTTGGCAAAAATATAAAAAAGATAAAGCAACAATTAATGAAAAAGAGATAAAAAGCAAAATTGAATTAAGAAATAAAGCTAGGAAAAATAAAGACTATAAGGAAGCTGACAGAATAAGAGATGAGCTTTTAGACAAAGGTGTATTAATAGAGGATAAAGATGGTAAAACACTCTGGAAATTTAAATGAGTAAAGAAAGATTATACATATTTGATACAACATTAAGAGATGGAGCCCAAACTCAAGGTGTTGATTTTTCAATCGAAGATAAAGAGAAAATTGCTTATGCGCTAGACTCTTTGGGCGTTGATTATATTGAAGCTGGGTGGCCAGGTGCAAATCCCACTGATACAGAGTTTTTTCAGAAAAAACATAATCTTAAGAACGCTAAACTTACTTGCTTTGGAATGACTAAGAAGACTGGTCATAGTGCAGATAACGATACAGGTTTATCAGCATTATTAAATTCAAATACTCCAGCAGTATGTTTAGTTGGCAAGTCTTGGGATTTTCATGTTGATGTAGCTTTAGGAGTGTCAAATGATGAAAATTTAGAAAATATTAAAGAAAGTACTAAACATTTTATAAAAGCTAAAAAAGAATTTATGTTTGATGCAGAACATTTCTTTGATGGTTATAAAGCGAACTCTAAATATGCAATTGAATGCGTAAAGGCAGCTTATGATAATGGCGCTAGATGGATAGTGTTATGTGACACTAATGGGGGAACATTGCCACATGAAGTTTCTAAAATAGTTACCGAAATATCAAAAATAATCCCTGGAAAAAATTTAGGTATTCATGCCCACAATGATACAGGTAATGCAGTAGCAAATTCTTTAGCAGCAGTTTTATCTGGGGTACGTCAGGTACAAGGTACAATTAATGGGTTGGGTGAAAGATGTGGAAATGCAAATTTAATGTCATTAATACCAACGTTCTTTTTAAAAGATGATTTTTCTTCAAAATTTGAAACAGGAATAAAATCAACCAATATTAAAAATTTAACAGAATGTTCAAGACTATTAGATGAAGTTTTAAATCGTAAACCAAATATGCATTTACCATATGTTGGAGCAGCAGCTTTTTCCCACAAAGGTGGTTTACATGTATCTGCAGTACAAAAAGACCCCAAAACTTACGAACATATAGACCCTGAAGAAGTTGGAAATAATAGGAATATAGTGATTTCAGATCAATCAGGAAAATCAAATATAATCTCAAGATTAAAAACAATTAATATAGATATAAATGAAGACGATCCAAAAATTAAAAAACTTTTAAATGAAGTAAAAGATAGAGAGTTTATTGGTTATAGTTATGACGGTGCAGATGCTTCATTTGAATTATTAGCGAGAAGAATTATTGGAGAAATCCCCAGATATATTTCTATAACAGATTATGATGTTTCAGTAAAAAAAGATTCAACTGGTAAGATTATATCATCAGCAAAAGCTCAATTAGAAGTCGATGGACAAAAAATTGTTTGTGAAGGAGAGGGCAATGGTCCTGTAAATGCATTAGATAATGCTATAAGACAAAATGTAGATAAATTAGCAAAATACTCTAAATATTTAAAAGATTTAAAATTAGTTGATTATAAAGTAAGAATTTTAAATACTGGTACAGAGGCTGTTACTAGGGTTTCAATTGAAAGCACAGACTCCAAAGGAAAAAATTGGTTTACAATAGGGGTTTCTACCAACATAATAGATGCTTCATTTAAGGCTTTAATAGATAGTTTAGATTATAAACTTTTTAAAGACAATGCTCCAGCAAGCAAGTAAATGAAAGTTAAAAAGTTTTCAAAAAAACCTGATGATTCTAAAAAACGAATAAGCACAAACCCTATTATTTGTTATCCAAATGAAAATTTGGAAAATGAAAATTTAAATATTCTTCACAAAGCCAGAAAATACTTAAAAAAAGAATCTGAGGTTTTGATACCTCCCAGAGATGCAAAAACTTTTAAAGTTAAAATGGGTAATTTTTTCAGAATTGAGAGTATAGAGGGCCCTCAAGTAGGAGATTTAAATCTTTTTCAAGCTGATAATTTAGATGAAAAATTTTACTCTGGCAAAACTAGAGCTCTTTACGGCACACATCTTTCAGTGGGAGACAAAATGTTTAGTAGTTTTCCATATTTAAGATCTTTAGCCACTATTAGTTGGGATTCATTGGATTGGTATGGTTATGATAAAGATGGTGGTTCAGTACATGATGTAATTGGAACTCGTTGTGATCCATATACTTCAAAATTAATTTCAGGAAATGACTATCATTATTGTTGTCATTCAAATTTAACAAGAGCACTAGTAAAAGAAAAAAATTTGAATATTAGTGATGCTGAAAAAATAGTTCATGACGTATTGAATGTTTTCATGTTAACTGGTTTTACAAATGACACAAAACAATATTTTATGAAATCAAGCCCAGTTAGACCTGGTGATTATTTAGAATTTTTTGCTGAAACTGATTTATTAGGAGTTTTATCTGCATGTCCAGGGGGAGACTGTGGATCTGAGCATTCCTCAGATATTGCTAAATGTTTTCCACTTAAAGTTTCTATTTGGAATGTAGATAAAAAACACCTTGAAGGAATTAAATTTTCAAGTCTATCAAAATACAACAAAAATCATGGGATTAATTAATTTATGGGAAAAAACAATATCTCCTTCATTCTGCATAAACCACAACTTTCAGAAAATATTGGAGCTTGTGCGAGAGGAATGAAAAATTTTGATTTTAAAAAACTTATATTGATTAATCCAAGGCCAATTTTTCCAAATGATAAAATTTTAGCGACCTCTGTTGGTGCAAAGGAATTGATAAATAAAGCTAAACTATATAACAGTTTAGAAGAATCTATTGAAAAAATAGATATATTAATTGCTACCTCAGCAAGATTTAGAAATAAAAATATTAAACATATAAGTTTAGAAGGTTTAAAAAAAATTGATTTTAAAAAAAAGATAGGTTTTTTGTTTGGTTCAGAGGCATCTGGACTATCAAATAATGAAATTAGTTATGCTAATTATACTTTACAAATTCCTACTAACTTAGAATTTAGATCTTTAAATCTATCTCACAGTTTAATAATTATAGCCCAGTACATTTCAAATTTAATAAAAAATAAAACTAATATTTTAAAAAGATCAAAAAAAGTAAGAACAGCTACAAAAAAAGAAATTCAATCTATGATGAAGCTTTGTGTTGATAATCTTGAACAATTAAATTTTTTTAAACAAAAGGAAAAGAAACCAATCATGTTAGAGAATTTGAGAAACATTTTTTATAAGATGGACTTATCAGACAAGGAAACTCGTATTTTATCTAGCGTATTTGCAAGTTTAGGCAAAAAACGTTGATTGACAAAATTAAGAGTAAGTTTATAAGACCCATTATCAAATGACAAAAAGATTAAACTCTAAACATAAAATCGATAGAAGATTAAAGGTAAATCTTTGGGGAAGACCAAAAAGTCCATTTAATACTAGAGCTTATGGTCCAGGACAACACGGTCAAAGTAAATCTTCTAAACCTTCAGATTTCGGAATACAATTACAGGCTAAGCAGAAACTTAAAGCATATTATGGAAATATTAATGAGAGACAATTTAGAAATATTTATAAGAAAGCTAGTATGCTAAGGGGTGACACTGGTGAGAATTTAATAGGACTATTAGAGAGAAGATTAGACGCAATTATCTATAGAGCAAAATTTGCAACCACTATATTTTCTGCTAGGCAATTAATCAATCATGGTCATGTCAAAGTTAATGGTAAGAAAGTTAATATTGCTAGTTATTCAGTGAAAGAGGAAGACTCGATTGAGATTAGGGATAAATCGAAAAAGTTAGCGATTATAGATATTGCTTTGGCAAATAAAGAAAGAGAAATTCCAGAATACATTCAACTAGACGAAAAAAATAAGAAATTAAAGTTTATCAGAATACCTAAGTTCGAAGAAGTTCCATATCCAATAGTAATGGAACCAAATCTTGTTATTGAATACTATTCTAGATAAGATTATTTTTTAAAACTAATTCCTTTACCTTCAAGAACCTTTTTAAGTTCTCCATTTTCATACATTTCTTTTACTATATCGCATCCACCAATGAATTCTTTTTTTATATATAATTGAGGGATAGTAGGCCAATCACTAAAAACTTTTACACCATCTCTTAAATTTTGATCTTCTAGCACATTTACTCCTTGGAATTTTACTTCCATAATTTTAAGCATATTAGAAACTGCCATTGAAAATCCACATTGCGGAGCGTCAGGTGTGCCTTTCATAAACAAACATACTTCATTATTATCAATATGGTTTTGTATCACGTCTTTAATTTGTTCATCCATTACTGCTCCTTTGTTTTGATTGCCAAGGCATGTAATTCATTCCCCATTTTTCCCTTGAGAGAGTTATATACCATTTTATGTTGTTCAATTTTACTTTTTCCAGAAAATTTAGAAGAAGTGATAGTTGCAGAATAATGATTCCCATCACCGGCTAAATCTTGTATTTCAACAGTCGCATCTGAAAGCGCTTCTTTTATTAAATTCTCTATTTCTTTTAAATCCATTGCCATTTTTTAATTCATATAATTTGTCAACCAATTACTATTGTATGATGTTAATTCGTCAATTGGAACAATTGTCTTTTCATTAAAATTTATTGTTTTCCCCTTTAATATTCCAATTTCATCATAATGAACTGCATTTTTTTCTAAAATATCAGTAACTTTTTTAATATCTGATTTTGAAATTTCAATAATATATCTACCCTGATCTTCACTTAAAAAGTATTCAAATTCACTTAATAAAGATTTAGGTTTCTTAAGTTCAATTCCTATATTTCCTTTGATACACATTTTAGATATCCCTATTAATATTCCACCCAAAGATACGTCATGAATACTTTTTCCTGCATCTTGCTCTAAATGTAATCTCTCAATACCAACTTCTTTCTGACCTTCGGGCATATCTAAAATAACTTTACCCTCTCCTACTATTGGATCTTTGAATTGGGAAATTTGGTATCCTTGAGGCAAATCTGCATAAAAATAATTTTTTCTATCAAATACTGAGCGTTTATTAATTTTTGCATTGAGACCAATGCCAGTTTTGATTGCTTGTTTTACACAAAATTCATTTATCACTGGCAACATTCCAGGAAATGCTGCATCAACTAAACTAACTTGAGTGTTAGGTTCAGCTCCAAATTTAGTTGAAGATGAAGAAAATAATTTTGACTCTGAAGTTACTTGAGCATGGACTTCTAACCCAATTACAACCTCATATTGATTATCTTTTCTATTAATTAGATATTCTGATATACTTTTGCTCATTTAATCCACCAATCAGTTATCTTATTTTTAAAATTAATCTTTTCTTCCATAGCGTAAGCAATGTTTAGTATGTTTTGTTCATCAAAAGCTTTACCAATTATTTGTAAACCTAATGGATATCCCTTGGCATCGTGACCTGCTGGAATAGAAATTCCAGGTAAACCTGCTAAATTAACTGGTACAGTAAATATGTCATTTAAATACATTGAAACTGGATCATCTTTCTTCTCTCCAATTTTAAATGCAGAACTTGGTGTTGAAGGGGTTAATATTGCATCTACTTTATTATATGCTTCATCAAAATCATTTTTAATCAATTTCCTAACTTTTTGAGCTTTAAGATAATATGCATCATAATAACCAGATGATAAAACATAAGTCCCAATCATAATTCTTCTTTGAACTTCAGAACCAAAACCTTCAGACCTTGTTTTTTCATACATGTCTATAAGATTCTCTCCTCTAGCTCTAAATCCGTATTTTACACCATCATATCTTGCTAAATTAGATGAGGCTTCTGCAGGTGCTACAATATAATAAGTTGGCAATGCATAACTTGTATTTGGAAGTGATATGTCTATTATTTCAGCTCCACAGTCTTTAGCATACTGAATACCTTTTCGCCAAAGTTCCTCAATTTCTTTTGGCATACCATCCACTCTATATTCTTTTGGTATTCCAATTTTTTTACCCTTAATATTATTTGTTAATTTTTTACTGTATTCATTTCTTTTAAAATCGATTGAAGTAGAATCTTTGGGATCATATGAGCTAATTACTTCCTGAAGTAATGCACAATCTTTTACATTCTGAGCCATAGGACCTGCTTGATCTAAAGATGATGCAAAAGCAACTATACCATAACGTGAACAACTCCCATACGTTGGCTTAAGACCCACTATTCCTGTAAAAGAAGCTGGCTGTCTGATAGAGCCACCAGTGTCTGTCCCAATAGTTATAGGAGTTAATTGACCAGCAACTGCTGATGCCGAACCACCTGAGGAACCCCCTGGGACTAAATTTTTATCAATTGGATTTTGAACATTACCAAAAAAACTAGTTTCATTCGAAGATCCCATTGCAAATTCATCGCAGTTTAATTTTCCTAGAAGTATAGCCCCTTCATTCCAAATATTTTGTGTAACGGTAGACTCGTATGTAGGAATAAAATCATTTAAAATCTTACTTCCAGCAGTCGTAAGAATATTTTTTGTACAAAATAAATCTTTAACTGCTATTGGTATACCAGGTAATTTTAAATTTAAATTTGGTTTCTGATCAAACTTTTTAGACTTTTCTAATGCAGTTGAATAATCTTCTGTGATATAAGCATTTAACTCTTTTGATTTTTCAGATCTATCAATAAATGCTTTGGTAACTTCTTCTGAAGATAATTTTTTATCTTTAATATTCTTGACTAATTCTGAAAGGGATTGTCTTGTAATATCAGACATTATTCAATAACCTTTGGAACAACAAAATAATCTTCATTATCTTGAGGTGAATTTTTTATTATTTGCTCACGAATATCTTTACTTTTAACCTCATCAGGTCTTAGTTTTAAAGTAGTTTCAGCAACAGAAGTGAGTGGTTCAACATTATCTGTTTTTAATTCATTAAGTTTTTCAATAAACTTAAAAATAGAGTTTAAATCATTAACTAATTTGTCAGCTTTTTGTTCATCCACAGAAATCCTTGATAACTTTGATATATGTTTTATTGTTTTAAGATCTATACTCATATGCTATTTAGATATGACGCAAACTATCACTTAAGTTAAAAATATACAATATGATCACCATAGAGGAATTCAAAAAAAATCAGTCAAATAAATCTAGATTAATTGGTTTAGATCTTGGCTCAAAAAGAATAGGTGTGTCTATTTGTGATGAAAAACAATTAATTGCAACACCTTTTAAAACCATTAAGAGATCTACTGCTAAAGAACTCATTGATGAGCTTAAACTCATAATTAAGGAAAATAATATAAAAGGAATCATTATAGGAAACCCTCTTAATATGGATGGATCTTTGGGAAGTTCTGCTCAATCAGTTAAAGATACCTCTAATAATATAAAAAATAGTATTAATTTACCTATTTGTTTATGGGACGAAAGATTATCTACCGTGGGTGCTTTCAACTTATCAAGTCAACTGGATGTTAATGTAAGTAAAAGAGAAAAGAAAATAGATGAAAATGCAGCTGCTTTTATATTACAGGGTGCATTAGATTTTCTTAATAATTAATACTTGCTATTATAGAGCTTTATAGTTATAGAGTTGGTTTTAATGGCAATTAAAACAAATAAAGCTATTAAAATTTCTCAAAAACATTTGTTAGGTATTCAAGATTTATCAATTAATGACGTTAATTTAATCTTAGATGAATCTCTTTCATTTATAAAAGTTAATCAGAGTAAGAATAAAAAAATAGACGCTCTTAGAGGAAAAACCCAGATTAACTTATTTTTTGAACCATCCACAAGAACACAAAGTTCATTCGAATTAGCAGGAAAAAGACTTGGTGCTGATGTTATGTCTATGAATATTAGTAATTCAGCAATCAAAAAAGGCGAAACATTAATTGATACAGCTATGACGCTTAATGCAATGCATCCAGATATTATTGTAATAAGACATCAAGACTCTGGTGCATGTAATTTACTTTCTCAAAAAGTTAATTGTGCAGTTTTAAATGCTGGAGATGGAAGAAGAGAACACCCTACTCAAGCTTTATTAGATGCTCTAACAATTATAAACCGTAAAGAAAAAATTGAAGGACTAAAAATTGCAATTTGTGGTGACATACTTCATTCACGTGTAGCAAGATCCAATATCTATCTACTTAATATGTTGGGTGCTGAAGTAAATATAATTGCTCCAACAAATTTGATGCCAAAAGAAATTGATAAGTTTGGTGTTAATACTTTTACTGATATGAAAAAAGGTTTGAAAGATTGTGACATCGTTATGATGTTAAGATTACAAAGTGAAAGAATGACAAGTTCTTATCTTTCTTCAAATAGAGAATATTATGAGTATTATGGTCTAACTCCTGATAAATTAGAATTTGCAAAACCAGATGCATTAATAATGCACCCCGGACCTATGAATAGAGGAATTGAAATTGATACAATGTTAGCTGATGATATTAATAAAAGTGTAATTAAAGAACAGGTTGAGCTTGGTGTAGCAGTGCGAATGGCTTGTTTAAAAATATTTTGTACGTAAATGAAAAAACAATATTTTATAAATGCCAATATATTAGATCCTCACAATTCTATTAATGAAAATGGTGGATTGATTATTGGAGAAGACGGTAAAATTGAAGCAATTGGAAAAAAAGTTAATACTAATAATCTTCCCACAAGAGAAAAACCAATCGATTTAAAAGGAAAATATATATTTCCAGGACTTGTTGATATGCGAGTTTTTGTTGGGGAGCCTGGTTATGAATATAAGGAAAATTTTAGAACTCTTAGCAATGCAGCCTTGGCTGGTGGCGTAACATCGGTTGTTACAATGCCAAATACTGATCCAATTATAGACAATGTATCAATTGTTGATTTTTTAAAAAGAAGAGGAAGAGATAAATCTAAAATAAATATCTTTCCTTGTGCTTCACTGACTAAAAATATTGAAGGCACTAATATGATAGAATTTGGTTTATTACAAAAAAAAGGAATAATCGCTTTTACAGATGGTATTAAAACAATTCAAAATCCAAGATTAATGTCAAGAATCATGAATTCAGCAAAAGATCTTGGGTGTTTAATAATGCAACATGCTGAAGATTATGAACTTGCAAAAAATGGCATGATCAATTCAGGTATTATTGCATCAAAACTTGGTTTGTCTGGTATACCAGAAATTGCTGAGAGAATTTTGATAGAAAGAGATTTAACTTTATTGGAAAAAGTTAAATGTAGATATCATATATCACAACTATCTTCTCAAAAATCTATTGAAGCAATCAAACATAGAAAAGAAATAGTAAAATTTACCTCAGGTGTCTCTATTAACAATCTATCATTAAACGAAAATGATATAGGAGACTTCAGAACTTTTTTAAAATTATCTCCACCTCTAAGAAGAGAAGAAGACAGGGTAGCTTTAGTTCAAGGAATAAAGGATGGGTTAATTGATGTTATTGTCTCTGACCACAAACCTGAAGATGAAGAATCTAAAAGACTAACTTTTTCTCAGGCTGCTACTGGTGCCTCAGGTATAGAGACATTGTTATCTTTAAGTTTAGAACTTTATCATAATGGTTCTTTAAAATTAGAAACCATAATAAAAGCTCTTACATCTAACCCTGCAAAAATACTTAAAATAGATAAGGGAAATCTTTCAATTGGAAATGATGCAGATTTATGTATCGTCGATCTAAATAAACCATGGATTGTAAAAAAAGAAAATTTAATTTCAAAATCAAAAAACACCTCAATTGAAGATAAAAAACTGCAAGGTAAAGTTCTAAATACATTTGTAAAAGGCAAAGAATTATTTAAGCTGTAATATGGATATTTTTTTAATAGGTATAATTTCTTACCTGATGGGCTCCGTACCGTTTGGTTTTATATTAACAAAGATTTTTTTAAAAAAAGATATTAGAAAAATCGGATCAGGAAATATTGGAGCAACTAATGCTTTAAGAACAGGAAATAAAAGCATTGGTTATTCAACTCTAGTTTTAGATATCTTAAAAGCTGTGGTGCCAGTGATTTATGTAAAAATTTTTTACCAAGATTTTTTATATATTGCTTCTTTTTGTGCTTTTTTAGGTCATGTATTTCCAATTTGGTTAAAGTTTAAAGGTGGAAAAGGTGTTGCTACATACCTAGGAATTTTATTTGCTTTAAATGTTTATTTTGGAATTATTTTTACTATTTCTTGGTTTGTAACTTTTTTTATTTCTAAATATTCCTCTCTGTCCTCTTTGGTGGGTGCAGCTTCAATACCAATTTATTTATTAATTTTAGCTCAATTTGATCAGGTAATTTTTTTTACAATTATGTTTGTTTTGATATTTTTTACCCATAGACAAAATATTAAAAGATTGAAAAACAAAGAAGAAACAAAGACAAAAATTTATTAAATTGACTATCTAAGTCTTTTGAGTAGTTTGTAGCTTATGAATTTGGTCATTGTAGAAAGTCCAGCTAAAGCTAAAACGATAAATAAATATTTGGGTGATGATTATAAAGTTTTAGCAAGTTATGGTCATATTAGGGATTTACCTTCTAAAAATGGTTCTGTTGATCCAGATCAAGATTTTAAAATGGAATGGGAAGTTGATAGTTTTTCAAAAAAATATCTCAAAGAAATAACAGATGCAGCAAAAGATTCCTCTAAGATTATATTAGCTACTGACCCTGATCGTGAAGGTGAGGCAATTGCCTGGCATGTAAAAGAATATTTAGGTGAAAAAAAACTTTTAAAAGACAAAGAGATTGAACGAGTTGTTTTTAATGAAATAACCAAAAAAGCTGTAATTCATGGAATAGAAAACCCAAGACAAATTGAACCACTTCTAGTTGATGCTTATATGGCTAGAAGAGCTTTAGATTATTTAGTTGGATTTAATATTTCACCAATACTTTGGACTAAATTACCTGGTTCAAAATCTGCTGGCAGAGTCCAATCTGTGGCATTAAAATTAATCACTGAAAGAGAGCATGAAATTGAATCTTTCAAACCTGAAGAATTTTGGACATTAAGTGTAAAATTTGTTGATCAAAAAAATCAGAATATAACAACTAGTATCAGTCAGCTAGATAACATAAAGATTGAAAAATTTTCGTTTAGAAATAAAGAAGAAATAGATAAAGCTATTTCAACTATTAACAAAAAAAAATTTAGTATCACTGATATTTCTAGTAAAATAGTAAATCGTAATCCGTCAGGACCATTCACTACGTCCACTCTTCAACAAACAGCTTCAAGTAGATTAGGGTTTGGTGCATCTAGGACAATGCAAATTGCACAAAAACTTTACCAAGGTATAGAAATTGAGGGTGAGACAATTGGTTTGATTACTTATATGAGAACTGATGGAACTAACTTATCCAAAGATGCAGTATCAGCTTTCAGAGATTATATTAAAAAAGAAATTGGTAATGAGTATTTACCTAAAGATGCTTTAAATTATTCTGGAAAAAAAGCTAAAAATGCACAAGAGGCTCATGAGGCGATCAGACCTACAGATATTATTAGAACTCCCCAAAGTGTTAAAAAATATTTAAGTACAGATCAAAATAAACTATATGACTTAATCTGGAGTAGAGCTTTATCTTCTCAAATGCAGTCAGCTCAGTTTGATAGAAATACCATAACCATAACATCAGATAATAATGACACTATATGTAAAGCAAGTGGGTCAGTTATTAAATTTGATGGATTTCTAAAGATTTATAACAATCAAGCTAAAAGTGATGATGAAAATATTTTACCATCTATGTTTAAAGGAGCTGTTAATATCGAAGCATTGTTAGATGAACAACATTATACACAACCACCTCCAAGATATTCTGAGGCTAGTTTAGTTAAAAAACTCGAAGAACTGGGTATTGGAAGACCATCTACTTATGCAAGTATTATTTCTACAATAGCTAATAGAGGATATGCTGAAATACTCAATAAGCGTTTTTTTCCTACAGATAGAGGAAAACTAATTTCAGCTTTTTTGGAAAAATTATTTTCAAAATATGTTGACTATAATTTTACAGCGGGTCTAGAGGATCAACTTGATGAAATTACTACTGGTAAAGAAAGTTGGATCAAAGTTTTAGAATTATTTTGGAAAGACTTTAATAATAATGTTTCCGAAGTAAAAGAAAAAAGAACTCGAGAAGTTTTAGACCTTTTAAATGATAGTTTAGGAGATTTAGTTTTTGATAAAGATGATAAAGGAAATATTGTTAGAAAATGTCAATTATGTAGTTCTGGAACATTAAGTTTAAAAAATAGCTTTAGAGGTGGTGCTTTTATAGGTTGTTCAAATTACCCTGATTGTAAATTTACACGACCTTTATCCAAAGCAAAAGCTGCGGCTCAAGCTCAATTAGCTGAACCAAAATTCATTGGAAAACATGTTAATGGTAACGATATATACTTAAAAAATGGAAGATTCGGCCCCTACCTTCAATATGAAAAAATTCCAGGAGATATAACAGTTGAAAAAATGCCTAAGAAAAAAAAGAAAACTAAAAAACTCAAAACAGATATAAATGAGCTTTTAAAAAATGTATCTATACCTAAGGGTTTAGAATTAAAAAATATTGATTTAGAAAAAGCTCAATTTTTATGCTCACTTCCAAAATCTTTGGGGATAAATCCTGACAATCAAAAAGAAATTACATTAAATACTGGAAGATTTGGTCCTTATTTAAAGTGTGAAAATAAATCAGCACGAATAGAAAATATTGAAGAAATTTTTTCAATTGGGTTGAATAGAGCTATAACACTTATTGCTGAAGCAAAACCTGGAAGAATGTCATCTTCTATGATCAAAGATTTAGGGGAACATCCTGAAGATAAAAAACCAGTTCGAATAATGAAAGGTCAATATGGTCCTTATATCAAATATAAATCATTAAATGCAACTATTCCTGAAGAAAAAGATCCAACTGAAATTACAATGGAAGAGGCTTTAATATTAATTGAAAAAAGAAAAGAATATGACAAAACTAAAAAAAAGAAAAAAAAATGAAAAAAATATTTTTTTTAACAATTTTATTTCTATTAAATTTTAATACTTATAGTTTAGCTGAAAACGATAATTGCAGTGAGTTTAATAAATTTTCAGTTGAATATTTAAAATGCAAAGGAAATTTAATAAAAGATAAAACTATTTCAACTGGGAAAAATATTATAGAAGATACTAAGAAATATCAAAGTGAAGAATGGTCAGAGGAAAAGAAGAAAATTGAAAAGGCAAAAGATAAAATCAATAAAACAAAAGAAAAGGTTTTAAATTAATGACTGCAGAAGAAAATATAAAAAAACTACAAATTAGACTTCCTGAAGCAAAAGCACCTGTGGGAAATTACGTTGCGACTAAAATTACAGGAAAAATGTTATTTATATCAGGCCAGATTTCTATTGATGAAAGTGGCCAGCTAATTAAAGGTAAAATTGGAAGAGATTTGAACACTAAAGCTGGATATGAAGCAGCTAAGAGATGTGCATTAAGTATAATTGCTCAAGTTAAAAAAGCATGTGATAACGATTTATCTAAAGTTAAATCATGTATTAAGTTAACAGGATTTGTAAATTCGACAGATAACTTTACAGAACAACCTAAAGTAATTAATGGTGCATCTGACTTAATAGCCTCAATTTTTGGTGATATCGGTATGCATACGAGAGCTGCTGTAAGCACCAATAGTTTACCTCTTGGTGTATCGGTGGAAGTTGATGCTATTTTTGAATTGAAATAAGATTATCGACCAACACCAAAGTATTTGACTTTCATTTTTTTCATTTTAGCTGGAGAGTAAATATTTCTCATATCGTAAATCGAAAAGTTTTTCTTTTTAACAAGATTTTTAAAATTTAATAATTTAAAAACATTCCATTCAGTATGAATTATTATAAGATCACTTTTAAAACATGCTGATGAAATGTTTTTATAAAATTGAACATTCTTAATTTTATTAAGTTCTTTTTTTTTACCAGATGGATCAAAGTATCTAATTTTACAATTTTTTTTGCTTAAAAAATTCATCATTGGTATGCTTGAAGCTTCTCTCATATCATCTGTATTAGGTTTAAATGTTACGCCTAAAAAAGTTATAATCTTATTCTTTAAATTTTTATTTAATATTTTTACTACTTTATTGGTTAATAATAACTTTCTCTTCTCGTTAGATTTAACTACTTTTTTAACTATTGATAAATCAATCTTAAACCTATTTGCAGTATCAATTAAAGCTCTCGTATCTTTTGGAAAACATGATCCTCCATATGCGGGTCCAGCTCTCAAAAATCTCTCGCCAATTCTTTCATCAGATCCCATGCCAAAAGAAACATCTTTAATATCAACTCCTGTTTTTTCACATAGATTTGCTAGCTCATTTATATATGAAATTTTAGTTGCTAAAAAAGCATTAGAAGCATACTTAATCATTTCAGCTCCTCTTCTTGATGTATTAAAATATCTGCTAGTTTTTTTGATTATTGGTAAATATAATGATTGTAAAATTTTATTAGCTCTCTTACTATCAGTTCCAATTATAACTCTATCAGGATAAATAAAATCTCTTATAGCTTCACCCTCTCTTAAAAATTCGGGATTTGACACAACATCAACTAATTTTTTATTTTTTAATTTACTTAAAATATTTTCAATTTTATCTCCAGTTGTAACTGGAACAGTAGATTTGGTTATTATAATCTTATATTTTGATATTATCTTTTTTAATTGATGAGCAACTGCAAACACATACTTCAGATCTGCGGAATTACTATTTTTTCTTGTAGGCGTTCCAACACAAATAAATATAATATCTGAATTAGAAACAGCTTTTTTTAAATCAGTAGTAAATATTAACCTTTTTGCTTTATAGTTTCTTTTTAAAATTTCTTCTAGACCAGGTTCATATATTGGGACGGTTCCTTTATTTAACAATTCAATTTTATTTTGATCTTTATCTACACAGTAAACTGTATTTCCTAAATCAGAGAAACAAACTCCACTGACAAGACCAACATAACCTGTGCCTATCATACATAATTTCATATTTTGGATATCTCCACTGTAGAGTTTATATATCCTTGCATACTTCCACAGTCTAAATATTTTCCTGCAAAGTTGTGCGCAATAAATTTTTCATTTTCTTTAATTAATGATTGTATCGCATCAGTTATATGAATTTCACCACCTTTACCTGGTTTTTGTTTTGATAATTTTGAAAAAATAGTTTTTGGAAGTATATATCTTCCTATCACTGCTTTATTTGATGGCGCCTTTGATGCAGAGGGTTTTTCAATTACATCATTTACAAAATAATTTGTTTTATTAATTTTTTTTCCCAATTTGTAAATGCCCCATCTAGAAACTGTTTTTCTACTAACATTCATGCTGGCCATGATTGATGATTTGTGTCTATTGTGAATTCTCATCATAGATTTTGAACAATTATGTTTAATAATGAGATCATCAGGTAGCAACATTAAAAAAAATTTATCCTTAATATATTTTTTTGTCTTCAAGACCGCATCTCCAGTGCCTAAGGGTTTATTTTGATAAACAAATTTAATCATCTTCTTATATTTTAAAATCTTTTTGTACTCCTTGATAACTCTAGGGTCTTTTTTTTTTTTGATTATTTTTTTGTAGAAACTATCTTTATAAAAATAGTTCTTAATCATTAGTTTTTTTTTAGAAATAATAAAAACAACTTCTTCAATGCCAGCATCGATACATTCATCTAAAATATATTCAATTCCTGGTTTTCCATTTATTGGTAATAGCTCCTTGGCAAATACACTTGTCAATGGCAATAATCTAGTACCCAATCCAGCTAATGGAATAATTGCTTGTTTAATCATTTAAATGTTTTACTTATTTAAGAGTTTTATACAAATGAAAATTTTATTAAACAATATTGATTTAAATGAGGCATTATATGGTATCTCAAATATTGGCTTTGTGCCAACAATGGGTAGTCTTCATAAAGGTCATATATCTTTAATCAAAAAATCATTAAAAGAATGTAATAAAACTATTGTCAGTATATTTATAAATCCAAAGCAATTTAATAATAAAAATGATTTTAAAAGATATCCTAGAAATTATAAAAAAGACTTGTCAATTTTAAAAAAGTTAAAAGTAAATTTTGTATATATTCCAAAGAAAAATCACATTTTTAAATCAAAAAATCAAAAAAAAATTACGCTTTTCAAAAAAGACAAAATCCTTTGTGCTAAATATCGAAAAGGTCATTTTGAAGGTGTTATTGATGTTATGGATCGTTTAACAATGATTATTAAACCCAAAAAAATATTTA
>CACHOW010000014.1 GCA_902581695.1 uncultured Pelagibacteraceae bacterium
AAACAAATAAGTCTGCTAGAAAACCTAAATTTCAGATTCCATCAATTGATTTATTAAATATGCGAACAAAAACTGAAACAAAAAATTCAAATAACAATGAAAGTAATGATCCTGAATTTCTTGAAAAAATTCTTTTAGATTTTGGTGTAGATGGAAATATCAAGAAAGTAAGTCATGGTCCTGTTGTAACTTTAAATGAGTTTGAACCAGCCGCTGGAGTGAAAGTATCAAAAATTATAAATCTTTCGGATGATATAGCAAGAAATACTAGTTCAGAGTCTGCACGTATCTCTACTATTCCAGGAAGCAACACTGTTGGTATTGAATTGCCTAAAACTACCAGGGAAAATGTTTATTTAAGTGAAATTCTCAATACTACTGATTTCAAGAAAAAAGAAGTTAAACTTCCAATAGCATTAGGTAAAAATATATCGGGTACACCAATAATTGGTGATTTAAGCTCAATGCCACATTTATTAATAGCTGGTACAACTGGCTCTGGTAAGTCTGTTTGTATTAACACAATTATACTCTCCCTTCTTTATAAACATACTCCTGATAAATGTAAGTTTATTTTAATTGATCCTAAAATGTTAGAACTTTCAACTTATGAAGGTGTGCCACATTTATTGTGCCCAGTAATTACTGAAGCCAAAAAAGCTGCTTCAGTTTTAGGTTGGGTAGTAAAAGAAATGGAAAGTAGATATAGGCTAATGACTAAAGAAGGGGTTAGAAACATTGATAGTTATAATGCTAAACATCAACTTCCAATGCCATATATAGTTGTAGTTGTTGATGAGATGTCTGATTTAATGTTGGTAGCTGGTAAAGAAATTGAAAATTATATACAAAAATTATCTCAAATGGCCAGAGCTGCTGGTATTCATATCATAATGGCTACTCAGAGACCTAGTGTTGATGTAATAACAGGAACAATAAAAGCAAATTTTCCAACACGAATATCATTTCAGGTTACCTCTAAAATTGACAGTAGAACAATCTTGGGAGAACAAGGAGCAGAACAATTATTAGGTAAGGGCGATATGCTTTATATGTCATCAGCAAATAGAATCATTAGAATCCATGCGCCGTTCGTATCCGATAATGAAATTGAAAAAATTAATAACTTTTTAAGAACTCAAGCAGAACCAGACTATGTTGATGAAATCCTTAACTTTGCAGATGAAAAAGAAATTGGTGAAAATTCCAAAAACCAAGGAGATAAAGACGAACTTTATCAAACAGCTATAGATATAGTCAAATCTGAAGGAAAAGCATCAACTTCTTTTTTGCAAAGAAAACTTCAAATTGGATATAATCGCGCTGCAAGAATCATTGATATGATGGAAGCAGAAGGAATTGTTAGTAAAGCAAATCATGTTGGTAAGCGTGATGTTCTTTAATAAAAGATGTATCTTCATAACGTTAATAATCTTAATAACCTCAAATGCTTCAGCATCCTTAAAAGAAAGTATAGTTTTACACCTTAAAAATATCGATAATGTTAATTTTAATTTTGAACAAAATATTAATGGTAAAATTGAAAATGGAAATTGTACAATCCAGTACCCAAAGAAAATATTCTGTAAATATGACTTGGGTAATCAAAAAATTCTTGTTTCAGACGGAAAATGGTTAATTATCAAAACCTCAGCAAGTTATTATAAATATCCATTAGATAAAACACCCTTAAACTATCTTTTAGACAAAAAATTTTTAATAAAAAAAATAAATGATTTAGATCAAAGAATTGTTCAAGGAAAATTAATTAATTTTAAATTTGTCGAAAAAGAAAATGAAATTAATATTTTTTTTGATGTTAAAAATCATAATTTAGTTGGCTGGCAAACTTTAGATATATATCAGAATTTAAGTATCACTTATCTTAATTCAATTTCTTTAAATCAAAAAATTAAAAGAAATTTATTTAAATTACCAGAAAGAAATTGATCTAAATAGTAACTATTTCTCTTTTAAAAATTTTCATACCTCTTGATAGATAATTTTTAAGTGCATTCTTGTGATCCAAAGAACATGTGTGAACCCAAACTCTTTTTGGATGTTCCATAAATGAATTTTTGATAGCGGTAGATAAAAGAAATGAGCCCAATTTTTTATTATGATATTCCTCTAACAATCCGAGATAAGCTATTTCAACTTCTTTTTTATCTTTATGTATTATAAGTTCAAAATATCCTGCTAAGTCATCATTATTCTTTAAAACAAAAGTTTTAACATCTTTTCCAGATGTATAGTTAATCCATTGTTTATCAGTCCAAATTAAACGATCAATCCAATGATGGCTTTTGCCAACTTTCTTATAAAAGAATTTATTTAGCTGAAAGTCATCTGGATCAACCTGTTTGACACAAAAATTTTTTGATAGGTTGTTAGACTCATTTAAATCTTCTATTGAATTAATTTCTAAGTAATTTCTTTCTACTTTTTTTTTCACTCAACCATCTTACCAACTCTTTCACCTCCAAATAAATGAAAGTGTAAATGAGGTACTTCCTGGCCTCCATGTTCACTTATATTAGCTAAAGCACGATAACCCTTTCCAGTATCTACTGAAATTCTAAGTTTTTTAGCAACAATATTAATTCCTTTCAACAAACCAACTATTTCATCTGATGAAGCTTTTGAACTGAAATCATCAAGATCCACATACTTTCCCTTTGGAATAACTAGTGCATGAATTTTTTTTTGTGGATTTATATCATGGAATGATAGCACAAAATTATCTTCATAAATTTTTTCGCAAGGGATTTCCCCTCTTAAAATTTTTGCAAAAATATTATTATTATCGTAACTCATTTTTTTCTTTTATCAAGCTCACTCATTACGTCTTCAACTTTTATATCATTTGCCTCAAGATACATTATCAAATGATAAAAAACATCTGCTGCCTCATGAATTTTATTAGTATCTTTTTCTACGGCCTCTATCAGTTCATTTATCTCCTCTAAAACTTTTGCTTTACTTAAAGATTTGTCGTTAAGTAATTTGTTAGTATATGAGCCTTCTTTTGGGGATTTTTTTCTATCTCTAGCGAGACTGAACAAATTTTCTAAAGTATTAAGCATTCTAAATTCTAACAGGTATTCCCTTCGAGTCCAAATATTCCTTGGCTTCTTTTATAGAATGTTTTCCATAATGAAATATAGACGCTGCTAAAACTGCACTGGCATTTCCTAACTTTATACCATCAACTAAATGATCTAAGTTCCCAACACCACCTGATGCAATTATAGGAATATTAACTTTGGATGAAATTTTAGACATTAGATCAATGTCATAACCAACTTGTGTTCCATCTCTATCCATTGAAGTTACTAATAGTTCTCCAGCACCATTTTCTTCCATTTGTTTTGCGTAATCTAAGGTATCAATACCGCTGTTATTTCTTCCTCCATGTGTAAATACTTCCCATTTATCTCCATTTTTTTTTGCATCTATTGCAACTACAATACATTGAGATCCAAACTTTTTTGAACTATCAATAACAACTTTTGAATTTTCGACTGCAGCTGTATTTATTGAAACTTTATCTGCACCACAATTAAGTAACTTTGAAATATCTTCAACACTTCTCACTCCACCTCCAACGGTCAAAGGAACAAAACATTTCTTTGAGGTTTGTTCAACGACATCGTAAATTGTATCTCTATTTTCATTGGAGGCAGTAATATCTAAAAAACAAATTTCATCTGCACCACCATCACTATAAATTTTTGCTTGTTCGACAGGGTCTCCTGCATCCTTAAGGCCTACAAAGTTTATTCCTTTAACGACACGGCCATTTTTAACGTCTAAACATGGAATTATTCTATTTTTAAGCATCTTCCTTCACTAGTTCTGCCAATTTAATATCACCATCATAAATAGCTTTACCAACTATTATTCCTTCAATATTTTTCAAACTTTTTGCTTTTTTAATATCATTAATTGAGGATACACCACCAGAAATTATCACTGGGCAGTTAGATGTATCAGCAACTTTTGATGTTTCCTCGAAGTTTGGGCTCTGTTTCATTCCATCTCGATTAATATCCGTGAAAATCAATCTACTTACACCGTAATCATTTACTTCTTTTAAGTAATCTAAAGTTAATTGATTAGAATTTTCTTTCCATCCAGATACTGACAATAACCCGTCTTTAGCATCTAAGCCTAAAGCAATTTTATTTGGGAATCTTTTACATGCTTCTTTTAAAAAAATTTTATCTTTTATTGCAGCACTTCCTAGAATAACTTTCTCAACACCAACATCAGTGTATTTCTGGATACTTTCTAAATTTCTAATACCTCCACCTATCTCAACCTTTAAATCAAATTTACCAACTATATCTTGAATAATATCTAGATTTACTGTTTCACCAGTCAATGCCCCATCTAGATCAACAATGTGTAAATTTTTAAAACCATGATCTTTATATTTTCCAGCTTGTTCAAATGGTGAAGTGTCATACTCAGTTTTATTATCAAAATCTCCTTTGACTAATCTTACACACTTTTTATCTTTAATATCTATTGCAGGAAATATTTTCATTTTTCTTTGTTCTTTCTTTTTTCTTTTCTCCAAAGAATAAAAAATAATAAGATTAAAGCTGGTTGTAGAATAACAAATATAACAATGTTTGCTAAATAATAACCAAATCCAAATTCTCCAGGAGCGCCTCCTATTACTTGAAGAATATAAACACAGAACATAAAGAAATCTGTAATAATTTTTTCAAACATTTTAAATTTTTATAAAGTTATTAATAATTTTTAATCCCAATTTATCACTCTTTTCAGGGTGAAATTGGGTTCCAAAAATATTTTCTTTTTCAACAGAGCAAACAATATTTGATGAATAATCTGTTGTTGCTGAGACCACTTTTTTATCATGTGGTACAAATTCATAACTATGAACAAAATACATATGAGAATTATTTTCTATATCTTTAAAAATTTTACTATCTTTGACAATATTAATTTGATTCCAACCTATATGAGGAAGTTTATACTTACCGTTCTGATTATCTATTTTTGAAACTTTGCCTGAGATCCATCCAAAGCCTTTAGTTTCAGTTTCTTCATAACCAACATCGGCAAACATCTGCAAACCAACACAAATTCCAAGTAAAGGTTTTTTATGAGTTATTGCAAATTCATTTAATGTCTCTGTAAGACCTTTAATTTTATTCAAGGCATCCACACAACTTTTAAATGAGCCCTGCCCTGGTAAAACTACTTTGTCACTTGATTTTATCTTATTTAAATCTGAGGTAACCTCGATAGTTACTCTATCTTTTACAACTTCTTTAAAAGAGTTTATTACCGAGCTTATATTACCCGAATTATAATCAACAATTGTGACATTCATTAAACTTATAAAGAGCCTTTAGTAGAAGGAATAGATTTTTTATTCCTTGGGTCCATTTCTAATGCTGTCCTTAAAGATCTTGCTAATCCTTTAAAACAAGACTCAATAATGTGGTGACTATTGTCACCATAAATATTTTCTACATGCAATGTAATTCCAGCTGCTTGTGCAAAAGCTTGAAACCACTCTTTAAATAATTCTGTATCCATTTCACCAAGCTTTTCCACTTTAAGCTTAACTTTCCATATTAAATAAGGTCTGTTTGATATATCTATTGCTACACGCGACAAAGTCTCATCCATAGGGATCATAGCATGAGCATATCTTCTAATACCAACAGATTTGTTTAACGCCTTTTTTAAAGCTTCACCAATTGCAATTCCTGTATCTTCTGTTGTGTGGTGAAGATCAATATGAGTATCACCTTTTGCTTTGATGTTCATATCGATTGATGAATGCTTAGATAATTGTTCTAGCATGTGATTCAAAAAACCAATTCCAGTGTCAATCTTATATTTACCTTTGCCATCAATATTTAGATCTACACTAATGCTGGTCTCTTTTGTTTTTCTGCTAATTTTACCTTTACGCTTCATAATTAAAAGTAGGTATACATATATTATTCAATTATGGCAATAATACTAAACCTGGGCTTGAACTATCAAAAATAATATCCATTTATAAGCTATGACAACAATTGTGTTAGTAAGAAAGAATAATGAAGTAGTGGTCGCAGGTGATGGACAAGTAAGTATGGGAAATACTGTTGTCAAAAGTACTGCTTCAAAGGTAAGAAAAATCGAAAAAAGAGATGTTGTGGCAGGTTTTGCTGGTTCTACGGCAGATGCATTAACTTTATTTGAAAGATTAGAGGCGAAAATAGAAAAACATGCCGGGAACTTATCTAGAGCAGCAGTTGAGTTAGCAAAAGATTGGCGAACTGATAAATATTTAAGAAGGCTTGAAGCTCTAATGGCTATTGGAGATAAAGATAATAGTTATATAATTTCAGGAACTGGAGATGTTTTAGAACCCGAAGGAGATGTAATAGGAATAGGTTCTGGAGGAAATTATGCTTTAGCTGCAGGGAAAGTTTTAATAGGAACTGATATGAATGCTGAGCAGGTGGCAAAAAAAGCTATCGAAGTTGCTTCAGAAATTTGTGTTTTTACAAATAACAATATCAAAATTGAAAAAATATAATGGAAAAATCTAACGTAACTCCTTTAGTGCCAAAAGATAAAAGTATTGACGATAGCCAGTCTCTTGTCAGCTCATTGTCACCCAGAGAAATAGTTTCTGAGTTAGATCGATTTGTGGTTGGGCAGAACAAAGCAAAAAAGGCTGTAGCAGTAGCGTTAAGAAACAGATGGAGAAGACAAGCATTAAAGGGTGAAATGAAAAATGAAGTTTTACCTAAAAATATCTTAATGATTGGACCAACTGGTGTTGGTAAAACAGAAATATCGAGAAGACTTTCAAAACTTGCTGAGGCACCATTTGTAAAAGTTGAAGCTACAAGATTTACTGAGGTTGGGTATGTGGGCAGAGATGTAGAACAGATTGTAAGAGATTTAGTTGAAATTGCTATAGCAATGGAAAAAGTGAAGAAGAGAAAAGAGGTTTTTGCGAAAGCACAAAAATTAGCAGAGGAAAAAGTTTTAGATGCTTTGGTTGGTAAAAAAGCAAGTTTAGCAACAAGAGAAAGCTTTAGAAAAAGATTAAGGAATGGTGACTTAGATGACAATGAAATTGAAATAGCAGTGAGTGATGTGGGTGCAAACAATACATCTTTTGAAATTCCTGGGATGCCTGGTGCTAATGTTGGAATGATAAATATTGGAGAGATGCTTGGCAAATCTATGGGAACTAAAGAAAAAAAGAAAAAAATGTCAGTTAAAGAGTCCCACGAAATTTTGATTAACGATGAATCTGATAAGTTAATCGAACAAGACAAAATTATTAAAGCTGCAAAAATTTCGACAGAAAATAATGGAATAGTTTTTTTAGATGAGATTGATAAAATTTCTGGAAGAACTGATAGAGTTGGAGGTGGCGATGTATCAAGAGAGGGTGTTCAACGAGATTTGCTACCTTTGATTGAAGGCACTACAGTTAATACTAAGTATGGCCCAATTAAAACTGATCATATTTTATTTATTGCGTCAGGAGCTTTTCAGCTTGCTAAACCTTCTGACTTGCTTCCTGAATTACAAGGAAGACTTCCTATTAGGGTAGAACTTGAAGCTTTAACAAGTGAAGATTTTAAAAGGATTTTAAAGGAACCTGATTATAGTTTAATAAAACAATACGTAGCTTTATTGAAAACTGAAAATGTAGATCTTGAGTTTTCTGAAGATGGAATTGATACTATTGCAAATATTGCATCTGAAGTTAATGCGACTGTTGAAAATATTGGAGCAAGAAGATTACATACTATTATTGAAAAGATTTTAGATGAAATTAGTTTTACTGCGACGGATCGAGCTGGAGAAAAAATAATTATAAATAAAGACTATATAAATAAAAACCTTGATAATCTCATAAAAGACACTGATTTATCTAAGTTTATACTTTAAAATATTCATTAAATATATCCTAATTCAATCATTTCCTTTTTAAAATTAATCTCAATTTTTTTTTTAATTTCCTCATTTAATATTTTTTTCCAATTATTCTTTGGTCCAAGGTAAAAAAATTTCATCTTCTTATCTTTTTTTTTTGACGTCATGGCTTCACCAAAGCCCTTTTCTTTCTCTAAATTCTGTAAATATTCGAAATCAGTTGTTCTTATAGAGTTTTCCAGTTTTTTTTTGTTTAACTTCAATTTTATTTTAGATAATTTTGCAATAAATTCCAAAATTTGAATTATTGAGTTTTCTTTCTGGTTTATTAAATCTTCATATTTAATTAACATGCATTTATTTTTTAATTCTTCTGACATCCATGAATTATAGTTATGGCTCCAGGAACCAACAAAAGTGGGAAATTCAGTTTTAAATTCTGTACCAACGGAAAACGACATTGAGGTCATATATTCTAGTGATTTATCTAATGACATATCATAATGATTTGAAAAAGAGGTGATTATATTTCTAGGGTCTCTTACAACATAAATTGCCCCAAGTGTATTTTCAAAGTTTGTAAAATTATAATGATAATTTAGTTTATAAGCACTATGTGTTTTTAAAAAATTACTTTTATTAAAAGAATTAATCAATTTTTGTGCTTTAATATAATTTTTTTCAACCTCAAATTTGTTATCAACATCAACATTAATTTTGTCAAAGATATACCTAGAGGGAAATTGTTTAATGTAATTCAATAATTCAAATTTAAAATTACCGTCGCTAGTAAAAAAATAAGAGGATAAAATTGATCTTACTAAAGTATTTCCACTTTTAGGATATGATGCAATCCAAATAATCATTTATTTACTTTTTTTTTAAATATATATAAAAAGCTCCATCACCACCATCCTCATTTTCCGCTTCTTTAATTTCAGAAATTAAACTCATTAATTCATCGCTATTTTTTATATATTCTGGAACAGAATATTTAAGAATACCCAAATTTTTTGAAATATATGGATCTTTTTCATTCTGCGAATGTAATCCTTTGCCAGTAACAATTATTAATTTTTTTATACCTTTTTCATAAGAATCTTTAATTAAATCATTTATTTTGTTATTTGCCTCATCTAATGAATAGCCATGCAAATCAAAAGATTTTACTGAAAATGTTTTTTTGACAGTGAATTTTTCGTCTTTATTTGGTAATTTTTCATTGTTAGATAAAAAATTTTTCCAATCTTTGTTATCTTTGTCTGAAATATCGCTGCTCAATTAAGTGAGTATATCTACAAGTTGCCAGTTAGGGTTATTTGATTTCATGTCTCTAGAAAAAACCCATGTATCGTATATTTTTTTAATTTTTTCTGGATCACCTGAAATTATTTTTTTTTCTTTATCTCTTATACAAGTAATTACTTCTCCAACAAAATCTACGGTTACTTGTAAAATGCTATTTAACTTTTTATGTTCTTTTATAGTTGCAGTATCTACTCCTATAAAAGTTATTTCAGCATAGTGACCTTTTGAATTTCTTTCCTTAAGAGCCTCATTAAACTGATCATAAATTTTACTGCTTAAAAGAGGTTTGGAAGTTGTAAGCTTATTATCATTGTCACTAAAATCTGTAATAATAGTCTCATAAGCAATTTTAGCTCCACTTAAAAATTCTTTTTTAGCTTTTTCATCAAAATTTTGATTTTTTTTGATATTTTTTTCAAGCTGAACTTTTTTTAAAACTTCTTGAAATTGAGGTGGAGCCTTGCCTTCAAAACCTGTTCTTTTACCTAAAATACCTCTTAACCTCAAAAATATGAAGCCAGCAATCATTGCCAATAGTATTATGTCGATGTATTCAAAACTGTAATTCATATTATAATAGTAATTACTCTGTTGATTAATTTCAACCAACAATTACATTAAAGACAAATGAACACAGCACTTTTATCAATTGTTTTAGTTCCAATAATAGAAATTTATCTATTTATAAAAATTGGAGGGCAAATTGGTGCATTAAATACAATTTTGTTAATTTTTGTAACTGCTGTTACAGGTATAATTTATGCCAGATATGAGGGGCTTAACACTTTGCGATCGGGATTTTCTCAGATGCTTAAAAGCAAAACTCCAGCCTACGAAATTATATCTGGAGCAGCTATAGCATTTGGTGCCCTTCTATTAATAATTCCTGGATTTGCCACAGATATAATTGGATTTTTAATTATACTTCCTATCACAAGAAAGTTAATTTTTGGAAAGATTTCAACTAACTTTAAAAAAAAACATAACGAAAAAAATAATTTTATAGATGGAGAGTTTGAAGATATAGATGATGACGATGAAAGAAAAGTATAAAATTTTAACTCAATTTATAAAAGATATATCTGGAGAAACACCTGACATAGAAACTTATCTTTTTGTAAAAGATAATATTCCCAAATATCATCTTAATATAGATATAACATCTAAGGCTCTTAAGAATAAGTTAATTGAGGTAAATACAACATTAAAATTTGAAGATAAAGATGCTAATGAAAAAAAATCATATTTCGAAATTGTTTATGCGACTGTAATAAGTGTGGATAATGAGATAAAAAACAAAAAAGATTTAGAAAAAATCATTCTATGTGATGTGCAAGTTATAATTTATCCGAATATTGAAAAAGCTTTTTTAAATTTAATACATAATTCGGGTTTTCCTGAAATAAAGTTTGAAAAAAAAATTGATTTTGAAAAACTTTATAACGAAAGACTTAACTAAAATAATTTTTTTTTAAATTTTGTTTAAGATATTTTTTATGATTATCGATTTCGGTTTTAGTAGGATAAATTATTTTCTTAAAATAAAAAACTTTTTTATTTATTTCAACTGAATTCTGTTTGTCGTTATTTTGAAATTGAAGTGTTGGTTCTTTTTGATCTAATAAATTTATATAAACATTAGCTAATAAATCACAATCAATTAATGCAGTATGTTTTGCTCTTTTCGAATTGTCAATTCTATATCTTTTACAAAGAGCATCTAAACTGATAGATGAGCCTGGAAATTTATTTCGTGCCAAAACTAACGTATCAACAATTTCATTTTGAATTTTTCCTCTACCAAGTAGAGCCATTTCATTATTTAAATGAGATAAATCAAATTCTGCATTGTGAATAATTAATTTTTTATCTTTTATGAAACTTAAAAATTCATTTACAACTTCATCAAATTTCTTTTGCTGGGATAAAAATTCATCTGTATATCCATGAACTTCAAAAGCTTTCTCGGAAACTTTCCTTTCAGGATTTAAATAACAATGAAATTTGTTTTGAGTTGGAACAAGATTATCTAGTTCAATGCAGCCAATTTCAACAATCCTATGTCCTTCTTTGGTTGATAGTCCAGTCGTTTCAGTATCTAGTATAATTTCTTTCATTATAAAATTTTATTTAAAACAACTTTTATATCTTTTTTTATGCTGTTTTTGGTAAAATTGTTTTTGATAATAAAGTGAGATTTTTTTTTTTTAATAGCAAGTGGTAGTTGAATTTTTTTAAATTTGTAAAACAATTTCGAATTAAAGTTCTTTCTTTTTTTTAATTTTTTTAAAATATTTTTTTTATTTGCATCTATAAATATTAGAACATCATTTTTTTTATTGATCTTATTTTCCAGCAAGAGAGGTATGTCTAAAATTATTGCTTTTTTATTTTTATTTTTTCTTAAAAAAAAATTCATTCTTTTTCTCACTTCAGAATGGACAATCTTAATAATTTTTTTTAAAATTTTTTTTGTTTGCTAAAATTGCATCTGTAATTTCATTTTTATTTATCGGATATGATTCAATATATTTTGGTAAAATTTTTTTTAACTTAAGGAACACCTTTTTATCTTTCTTATAAATTTTTCCAACTTCCTTGTCAGCGTTGAAAACAGGGTAACCAAAATTATTTGCAATGTAGCTTTTTCCTGAACCTATATCTCCTAATATCCCAATTCTCTTCATTAATCTAAAAGCTTTCTCACTTCCTCATTAATTTTGGGTTGAATGTCATGCCAAATTTTAAAAGCTTCTGCTGCTTGAAAAATAAACATTTTTTTTCCATTCTCGGTTTTATTGCCCAAATCTTTACCTTTTTTTAAAAAATTTGTTTCCTTTGGATTATATATAACGTCATAAAAAAATTTGTTTTTTCCAATTTTTGAAAAATCTTGTTCTAAATTATCATTTTTATTCAAACCTACACTAGTTGCATTTATAATCATATCAAACTCGGGCACTTCCCCCCAATCAACCACTTTTATTTTATTCCACCCATTTTTTTCAATAGTGTCACTATTATAAAAATTTTGTAGGTATTCAGCTTTTATTTTGGTCCTGTTAGTTAATGTAATGCTTGAAACTTTCATTTTATATAATGCAAAAATTATAGATGGTGCAACTCCACCAGACCCTAAAATTAAAACTCTTTTTCCAGATGGATCATATTTAGTATCTTTAATTGCATTTTTAAAGCCACCTATATCAGTGTTATGACCAACAATTTTTCCATCACCAGTCAATTGAATTGTATTAACTGATTGAGTGGTTTCAGCATCCAATGTCAGCCTATCTAAATAAGGAATTACATCTTTTTTGAAAGGGACGGTAACATTGACACCACTAATATTTCTCTCTCTTATTTTTACTATTAAATCTTTTAAATCATTGTTGTTTAATTTTTTTTTATCATATATCGCGTTAATGTTATTTTTTTTAATCCAATAATTATGTATTAATGGAGATAAAGAATGTTCAATTGGATTACCAATAACCAAGTATTTATTCATAATCTTTTAAATAGCTTTTAATTTTGTTAATAGGAAGGCCCATAATTGTATTTTCATCTCCTTCAATCTTTGAAAATAAAGATCTCCCTACCCCTTCAATTTGATAAACATTGTAGGAATAAAGTGCTTCGTCTGATATTTTGTTTAGATACTCTTCTAGGTCCTTGTTTGAGAAGCTCTTCATGGTAAGTTTGGCTATATCTGTATAGTTCCAAATCATTGTACCATTTTTTGATATACATACAGAGCTAATTAATTGGTGTGTTTTTCCGTTTAGTTTTTTTAAAATTATCAAAGCTTTTTCTCGATTATTAGGCTTTGATATTAATTCTCCATTTAGATCTATAACACTATCCGCGCCCAAAACCAATGAGTTGAAATTTTTTTGACTAACTCTGCTAGCTTTAATTTCTGCAAGATTTTTTGAGATTATCTCTGGTGAAGCTCTTTCTTTTAATAAACTTTGTTTAATTGGTTCCTCATCGATAGTTGAAGGCTCAACCTTCACCTCAATATTGTGTTTATCTAATATTTTTTTTCTTACTTTGCTTTTAGATGCAAGTATTAATTTAACCATTTTGTTTATAAATCTCGTAAATTTTTATTACTGAGGCCGCGGTTTCTTCAACTGATTTTCTAGTAACATCTATCGTAGGCCATTTGTATTTTCTAAAAGTGTTTTTAGCATTTTCAACTTCTTTTTTAATTTTATCTAAATCTGTATAAGATTTGTTTTCTGTTTCTTTTAATGAGCTCATCCTATTTTTTCTAATATCCACCAATCTTTCAGGTTCAGTACTTAATCCAACCACACAAGAGATTTTTGGATTCTCCTTTAATATTTGGGGGACAGAATTTTCATTTATTAATGGAATATTTGATGTTTTAAAGCCCTTATTAGCTAAGTAGATCGCTGTAGGTGTTTTACTTGTTCTGCTGACACCAAGTAAGATTATATCTGATTTTTTTATTTCCTTTAATAAATTTCCATCATCATGATTCATGGTAAATTGAATTGCTTCGATTCTTTTGTAATATTCATCATTCAAAGCATACTGGCCACTAGGTTGATGAGAGGCTTTTTGATTTAAAAGCTTTGAAAAACTTAGTATCAAGTCTCCCAACACTCCAAAACATGGAATTTTCTTTTCACTACTTAAATTAGCAAGATGTTTTGCAAGGTTGCTGTCTACTATTGAATATAATATAATTGAATTTGTGTCTTTTTCTGCTTCAGATAAAATTTTTGAAATTTGATTATCTGTTCTAGTAAAAGAATATGTGTGAATTCTATATTTAATGTTTTTAAATTGAGCCTTAATTGCGGTAAAAATCCTATCTAAAGTTTCACCAGTTGAATCAGAAATTAGATATATTTGATATGTATCGCTCATGTAATAAGTGTTAATAACTGTTTATTGTTTAAATCATATTGAACAATTTTAACATTTTTAATTTTACATTGTAAAACAATGGTTTTATTAACATTATTAAATATATGTATAAAGTTTTTTGAAAATCTGGTGTTTTACTAATAAGCTTCAATTTTTATCATATATTTTAAAGAAATTTATGCTCTAAATGTTAATAAGTAGTTGATAAAATGTTTATTAAATTTAATCACCGTAACTCACAGGTAATACTAATATTACAACTAAATATATTTAATTATTAATATGTCACCAATTAAAGAAATAATAATCAATAAGAAAACTGACGTAAACCCTATTTGGATTATGAGACAGGCTGGTAGGTATTTGCCTGAATTTAGAGAAATTAGAAAACAGAACACTGATTTTATAAAATTATGTTTAAATGAGACTTTATCAAGCGAAATAACTTTACAGCCCTTAAAAAGATTTGATTTTGATGCTGCAATTATTTTTTCTGATATCTTAATGGTCCCTTATGGTTTAAATCAAAAAATTGAATTTAAAAAAAATTTTGGTCCAATATTAGGAGAACTAGATTTTAATCAAGTTTTAAATTTAAATGAAGATGATTTCGTTCAAAAAATTAACCCAGTTTATAAAGCAATAAATTTAGTAAATAAAAATTCACTCACAAATAATAAAAGCACTATAGGTTTTATTGGCGCCCCATGGACCTTATTGGTTTATATGATTAATAAAAAGTCACCCAAATTAAAACTGGCTGATGATTTTTTTAAAGACCAGGCATTAATAAAAATGATTTTAGAAATTTTAGATCAATATCTTAAAATTCATATCAAGCATCAAGTTAAAAATGGTGCAGAAGTAATACAAATCTTTGATAGTTGGGCCGGGTTGTTAGATGATAAAGACTTATTAAAATATATTTATAATCCCACTTCAAGCTTGGTTGAATACACCAAGTCTTTAAACGTACCTACAATATGTTTTCCGCGAGGAGTAAAAAATTATGAAAGTTATTGTGAAATTGTTAAACCTGATGTTATTTGTATAGATTACGAAGTAGACCCAACAATAATAGAAAAAACTATTAAAATACCTGTTCAGGGTGGTATGGATCCTAAAATATTATTGACTAACAAAGAAAATTTAAAAAAAGAAGCAAAAAAGTACCTAGATATTTTTAAAGATCATCCATATATTTTTAATTTAGGGCACGGGGTTTTACCGGAAACAGACCCAAATATGATGGATTATTTGGTTAAGATGGTGAAAGATTATTAAATGATAAACAACACTGATCATCCACCAGTAAAGTTTGGAAAAACTGGAGTTCTAATTGTAAACTTAGGAACTCCCGACTCAACAAGCTGGCTTGATATAAGAAAATATTTAAAAGAATTTTTATCAGACAAGAGAGTGATAGAGGTAAACCCAATATTATGGCAAATAATTTTGAATATTTTTATCTTAAATTTAAGGCCATCTAAAACCGCAAAAGCTTATAAAGAAATATGGATGAAAGAAGAGAACATTTCTCCATTGTTGTTTTATACAAAGAAACAAGCCGAAAAAATATCTAAATCCATTTCGCAAGAAAACTTAATTATAGATTTCGCAATGAGGTACGGTAACCCAAGCATAAAAAGCAAAATTTTTAAAATGCACGAAGAGGGTTGTGAAAATTTAATTGTCTTACCACTCTATCCTCAATATGCTGCGGCAACTACCGCAACTGTTTGTGATGAGGTTTATAGGACATTAATGAAGATGAGATGGCAACCATCATTGAAAATAATTCCACACTATGAGTCAGATCCCCTCTATATTGAAGCACTGGTAAACTCTATTAATAGAAAAATGGAAGAAATTAAATGGAAACCTGATTTAATTTTAGCTTCTTATCATGGTATTCCAAAAAAAATATTTTGATAAAGGAGACCCCTACCATTGTTATTGTCATAAAACCTCAAGACTAATTTCAGAAAAATTTAAATCTATTGAAATAAAAACCACATTCCAATCAAGATTTGGTCCTCAAGAATGGTTGCAGCCATACACAGATAAAACACTTGAGAGCTTACCCAGCGAGGGTAAAAAAAATATTCTTACAATATGTCCCGGGTTTTCTTCGGATTGTGTTGAAACATTAGAGGAGATTTTAATTCAAGGCAAAGAAAGCTTTTTGAATTCTGGAGGAGAAAATTTTGATATGATCCCATGTCTTAATGATAACGACGATCATATTTTATTACTAAAGTCATTGATCCAGAAAAGTGTTTAAAAATGAATATTTATTTACTTTTTAAATCTTTACATTTAATTTCTGTTATTTCATGGATGGCGGGTCTTTTATATCTTCCAAGAATTTTTGTTTACCACGCAGAAAATAATTCTGAAATTAAAACATCAGAGGTGTTTAAGGTGATGGAGAAAAAACTTTTTTATTATATTATGACACCCGCAATGGTTCTGTCTTGGTTGTTCGGTTTATTATTAATTTATAGTATTGGTTTTGAACAGTTGGGGCAAATTTGGATGTTGTTAAAGTTAATATTTGTCGTAATATTAACTCTTTATCATTTTTATTTAGGCATTATTTTGAGACAATTCAAAACTGATATGAACACTCACTCACACAAATTTTACAGGTTTATTAATGAAATACCTACAATCTTATTAATTTTGATTGTATTTGTGGTTATTTTTAAGCCTATCTAAGGTTGAATAATATTAAATAGTATATATATTAACATTATTCATCAAGTCCTTAATAATTAAAATCATGAACATTCAAGAACTAAAACTTAAATCATCTGAACAACTTATTACTCAGGCGGAAGAGCTTGGTATTGAGAACGCTAGCACCTTGAGAAAGCAAGAAATACTTTTTGCTATTTTAAAAAAAGTTGCAGAAAAAGAGGAAATCACTGGTGCGGGTGTTTTGCAATTATTGCAAGACGGATTTGGTTTTTTAAGAGCAATGGAGTCTAATTACCTTCCTGGACCAGATGATATATATGTAAGCCCAAGCCAGATAAGAAAATTTGGTCTAAGAACTGGAGACACAGTTGAAGGACCAGTGAGAGCACCTAAAGAAGGGGAAAGATATTTTGCTCTACTTCAAGTTAGTAAAATTAATTTTGAAGAGCCGGAAAAGTCAAGGCACAAAATTGCATTTGATAATTTAACGCCTCTTTATCCAGACAAACAACTAGTTATGGAAGTAGAGATGGTCAAAACTGAGAAAAAACCAGATTTAACGCCCAGACTTATAGATCTTGTGAGTCCAATTGGAAAAGGTCAAAGATCAATTATTATTTCACCACCTAAAGCAGGAAAGACCATGATTCTTCAAAGTATTGCAAACTCTATAGCAAAAAATTATCCTGAGTGTTATTTAATTGTATTACTGATTGATGAAAGACCTGAAGAAGTTACCGACATGCAAAGAACAGTTAAGGGAGAGGTAATTAGTTCTACATTTGATGAACCGGCCCAACGTCATGTCGCAGTAGCTGAAATGGTAATTGAAAAAGCTAAAAGATTAACTGAACATAAAAAAGATGTGGTCATACTTCTCGACTCGATTACTAGATTGGGCAGAGCTTATAATGCGGTAATCCCAAGCTCAGGTAAAGTTCTTACTGGTGGTGTTGATGCCAATGCCCTTCAAAGGCCTAAAAGATTTTTTGGAGCAGCTAGAAACATTGAAGAAGGAGGTTCTTTAACAATTATATCTACAGCATTAATAGACACCGGTAGTAGAATGGATGAAGTAATTTTTGAGGAGTTTAAAGGCACAGGAAACAGTGAAACAGTTTTAGATAGAAAAATAGCAGATAAAAGAATTTATCCCGCTATTGATATAACTAAATCAGGAACCAGAAGAGAAGAGCTGTTATTTGACAAAAATGATCTTCAAAAAATGAACGTTCTAAGAAGAATAATTGCACCTATGGGAACAATGGACGCAATAGAATTTATAAGTTCAAAATTAAAAGATACAAAAAATAATTCCGAATTTTTTAATTCTATGAATAAACCAGCCTAATCATAGGTAACCAAGATCTTGCATTTCTTTTTGAAAATTATCTTCTAATTTTTTTTTAATATCATCCGATAAGCTGTTATTCCAATCATTCAGTATTCCTTGATTAAAAAAGTCATTTTTTCTACTTTTTTCCTCTTTTTCAGAAAAACCTTCTTTGAGTTCAAGTTTTTTTTAGTCTATCAAAACTAGTTTCAGCAATTGTTTTCTTTGCTCTAACAATATCAAAATTTGAGTTCTTTTCAGAACTGATTTCTTTTATAAAATTAAACATTTTTTCCAACTCTTTCAAAGTATTCTCTATTAAATCTTCATATTTTATTAAACAAACTGGTATTCTCAATTTATTATTTATCCAGGAATTATAGTTTTCAGACCATGAGCTAATTAATTCCATACCTTTAATTTTAAATTTTTTCTGAGTAGTTTTATTGGCAAATAAAAAACTTTTTTTATTAATCATAAAATTTAATGTTTTTTCGTAGTTTAAATTTTCAAAATTTTTATAAGATGTAATTACATTTCTTGGATCTCTGACCACATATATACAACCTAGAGAAACACTTTTGTCAGTAAAAAATTTTTTATCAATTTTACTTAGCGAGCTATGTGTTTTAAAAAAAGGGTTTATTTTATATTTTTGACATATAAACTTTTGTACATCCAAAGCTTTGTCGGCATAATCAATATTTGATGAAAACTTAGTATTTTCATTTGTAAAATCTCCAATGTTAAAATTTGGTATATGTTTAAGTAAGTCAAAATTAAACTCTTCATCTTTTGAAAAAAAATAATGAGATAATAAAGCTCTAATCCAAGTATTACCTGACTTAGGATATGAAGCGATCCAAATAATCATAAATAATTAATTATATGCATTAAATTTTTTCAGGATATAATAATTTAATGACAATATATGCACTATCTTCAGGAGCTGGTGTCTCGGGTGTGGCCATAATCAGAATTTCTGGTCCTGAAACTAAAAATGTCTTAAAATCACTCACAAAAAAGGAAATACCCCAGCCTAGAGTAGCTACTCTTAGAAAAATAAACAATATCAACACTTCTGAGCTTATCGATGAGGGGTTAGTTTTATGGTTTCCTGGTCCTGAGAGCTACACAGGCGAGGATATGGCAGAAATTCATGTTCATGGTGGTCATGCCGTTGTTACCTCACTTCAAAACGAGATATCTAGTATTAAAAATTGTCGATTAGCCGAACCTGGAGAGTTTACCAGGTTAGCATTTCAAAATGGAAAAATAAATTTATTAAAAGCTGAAAGCATAGGAGATTTAATCTCTGCTGAAACGGAAATGCAAAGATTACAAGCAATAAAAATTATGCAGGGCAATTCTTCTGAAAAATTTAATAAACTTAGAGAAAAGTTATTAAAGATTTTATCTTTTGTTGAAGCTAAAATTGATTTTCCAGAGGAAGACTTACCCGATGAAAATATTAAAAAAATAAAAATAGATTCGAATAATGCCCTAAACGAAATAAAAAAAATATTGAATGATCAAAAAGTTGGAGAAATAATTCGTGAAGGTTTTAAGATTGCAATTGTAGGACCAACCAATGCAGGTAAGTCCAGTTTATTAAATAGTTTATCAAAAAGAGAAGTTGCTATCGTTTCTGAGATCGCTGGCACTACCCGAGATGTTATAGAGACACGTCTAAACATTGATGGTTACCCGGTTATTATTTCTGACACAGCAGGTATACGGGATTCAAAAGATGAAATTGAAAAAAAAGGAGTAAAATTATCTCTTAAAAGAGCGGAAAATGCTGACTTAAAACTAGTAGTAGTTGACTCTAAAACTATTGATTTAAGTGGTTTTTTGACTGATTTGCTTAGAAAAAATGCAATTTTAGTTGTCAATAAATCAGATCTTCTCAAAGAAAAATTAGATCCCAAAATTCTTAAGCTTAATCATGTTCTAATTTCATTAAAAGATAATTTAAATTTAGATTTATTAATCTCAAAAATTAAAAATAATTTAAAAAATAAATTTATAATTGGAGAAGATATTTTGATTACCAGAGAAAGACATAGACAACATCTAATCCAGTGCGGAGATCATTTGAAAAATTTTTTGGATAAAAACGATAGAAAAGATTTTGACAAAGGAGCTGAGGATTTAAGATTAGCAACTAGACATTTGGGTATGATTGTTGGAAAAGTCGATGTAGAGGAGATATTAGGTAGTATTTTCAACGATTTTTGTATTGGAAAATAATTACCATTTTCCTGTATTTTTGGCTCTTTTTTTGCCATTTTCGTTGATAAATAAAGCTTATTTAAGAAAAAAAACTCAAATCTTGTAAATATTATAATCGAATATAAATTTACATGATGAAAAAAGATTTATCTTTTGATGTGGTGGTGATCGGTGGTGGTCATGCGGGTTGTGAGGCAGCAGCAGCTTCTGCACGCCTTGGAATTAATACTGCCCTTTTTACTCACAATAAAAATACCATAGGTGAAATGTCATGTAATCCTGCTATTGGTGGTTTAGGAAAAGGACATTTGGTAAGAGAAATAGATGCTTTAGATGGTGTTATGGGTGAAGTAGCAGATAAGTCGGGAATACAGTTTAGACTATTAAATAGGAGCAGAGGGCCAGCGGTAAGAGGCCCAAGAACTCAATCTGATAGATCATTATATCGTAAATTTATGCAAGAAAAACTTGTAAACTACTGTAATTTAAGCATTTTTTCTGATCCTGTAATTAAGTTTATTTTTGTTAATAATGAAATAAACGGATTTATGACACAGAAAGGTAATAAAGTAACTTGTTGTAAATTAATCTTAACAACCGGCACATTTTTAAACGGACTGATACATATTGGTGATAAGAGAACACCGGCTGGTAGATTTAACGAAAAACCTAGTACAGGTTTAAGTGAACAGTTAGAGAAATATAATTTTAAGGTTGGTAGGCTAAAAACAGGTACACCCCCTAGATTAGATTCTAGATCTATTAATTTTACAAATTTAGAAAAACAATCTGCTGATGATGAACCTTATTTTTTTTCTTTCCTAACTAAGAAAAATTTAAACAAGCAAGTATCATGTTCAATGACCTATACTAATGAAAGGGTTCATAAGATTATTAAAAAAAATATATCTAAAAGTGCAATGTACTCAGGTAACATTCAAGGTGTCGGTCCAAGATATTGTCCTTCAATAGAGGATAAAATTTTAAAATTTGCAGATAAGACTAGGCACCAGATATTTTTAGAGCCAGAGGGTCTAAATGATCATACAATTTATCCAAATGGTATATCAACATCTCTCCCTGAAGTTGTCCAGAATGAAATACTTAATAATATCAATGGTTTAGAGAATGTAAAAGTAATTAGACCAGGATATGCTATAGAATATGACTATATTGACCCTAGAGAGCTTTTTTTGACATTGGAAACCAAAAAGATAAAGAATTTATATCTAGCAGGACAAATTAACGGAACTACAGGATATGAAGAGGCAGCTGCTCAAGGCCTTATAGCGGGGATTAATGCTGCCCTTTCCATTAAAAATAAAGAACCCTTTATATTGGATCGATCAGATGCCTATATTGGAGTTATGATAGATGATTTAGTTACTAAAGGTGTTGCTGAACCATACCGGATGTTTACATCTAGAGCTGAGTACAGGTTAAGTCTTAGAGCCGATAACGCAGATTTGAGATTAACGCACAAAGGAATTAAAATTGGATTGATATCAAAGTCAAGAAAAGAGATCTTTGAGGATAAATTTCAAAAATTGAGTAAAATATCTATGCAAATGGTTAATTTGAACATATCTCCATCCAAAGCAGATAAATTTGGCATAAAAATTGCTAAAGATGGCGTTTTTAGATCAGCTGAGGAAATTTTAACACAAAAAGGTGTAGATATGAGAAAAATTAGAAAAATATGGCCTGAAACTTTAAATCATGGTGCTGAGATTGATGAACAAATCGAAATTAACTCTCATTATAGAGGTTATTTAAAAAAACAAAAAGCAGATATTCTAGCCTTTAAAAGGGATGAGAATCTATCAATTCCTGATAATATTGATTATGATCAGTTTTCTGGTCTATCTAATGAAGTTAAAGCCAAATTTAAGGAAATAAGGCCGAAAACGTTGGGTCAAGCGTTAAGAATTGATGGAATTACACCTGCGGCCGTATATATTTTGTTGTCACACGTCAAAAGAAGGTCTATTAAGCATATAGCTTAATGGATAATGTAATTTTAAATTCTTACTCTAAATTTCCCAATCTCAATGTTTCACGTGAAACTTGTAATGATCTTGAGCTCTTAATTTGTATGATTCAAGAAAAAAATAAGGAGATAAACATAATTAGCAAAAAAAACTGATGAAAAGGTGGTTATTAGGGAGCGTCATATAATTGATTCTGCACAAATCATTGATTTTGTTGATTTAAATTATAATACAACCTGTGATTTAGGAACTGGTGGAGGTATGCCTGGATTAATTGTAGCTATAGCCATGAAAAAAATTAAAAGTACGATGAAGATTAGACTTTATGAAAAAAGCCATAAAAAGTGTGTTTTTTTAAAAGAAGTGTCAAAAAAATTAAATTTGAACACAGAGATAATTCACAAAAATATATTTACAGTTAAAAATATTGAAACAGGAACAATAATGTCAAGAGCCTTTAAACCTATGCCAGTAATTCTCAATTTAGTTAGTGAAAATTTTAAAAAATATAAAAACATAATTTTTTTTATGGGTGGTAGTGGAAAAAAAATTTTAAATGAAGCATTAAAAGAATGGAATTTAGATTACGAAATAAAAAAAAGTTTAACAAACGATGAGTCATTTATTTTAAATATCCAAAAGATTAGAAAAAAAATTTAATGAAAATAATTTCAATAATAAATCAAAAGGGTGGGGTTGGAAAAACAACAACGGTCATTAACTTGGCCTCTGCATTATCTCAACAAGGTAAAAAAATTTTAGTAATTGATCTTGATCCACAAGGAAATGCTACTACAGGGTTGGGACTTTCTAATGTCGAACAGTCTGAGCAAACTATTTATGGAATTTTAAATGGAACAATGTCAATTTCTGATGTGATTAAGAAAACTAAGTTTCAAAATTTAGATTTGATTACTTCAAATGTGGATTTATCTGGATTGGAAGTTGAGACAGCTGGTGATAATGATAGAGCTTTTATTTTGAAGGGTAAATTAACCGCATATTTGAATAATTCTAGAGCCTTGTACGATTATATCCTCATAGACTGTCCCCCTTCATTGAGCTTATTGACGGTAATGGCCTTAGTATCTTCTAACTCTTTGCTAGTACCTCTCCAAACTGAATTTTTTGCTTTAGAGGGCTTAACTCAGCTCATGAAAACAATCGAGCGTATAAAAGTTAATTTAAATCCAGAATTAGAAATCCAGGGGATACTTTTAACGATGTACGATAGGAGAAATAAGCTTTCGTCTCAAGTTGAACAAGAGGCAAGAGATTATTTTAAGGATAAAGTTTATAAGACAATAATTCCACGTAACGTTAGATTATCTGAAGCCCCATCTCATGGTATGCCAGTTTTGGTTTATGACAAAAATTGTCCTGGCAGTAAATCGTATTACAATTTTACAGATGAGTTTATCAATCAAGAGAATAAAGTTGGGAGTGCAGCATAGTGAATACAATTAAAAAAGGATTAGGTAGAGGATTATCCTCTTTAATAGGTGAATCAAGAGTTGAAAAGGCTACAAATAAATTATTGTTAAGTGAAATAGTTCCAAATAAATTTCAACCTAGAAAAAATTTTGATGAAGATAATTTAGATGATTTAACAAACTCTATTAAAGAGCGCGGTGTAATTCAACCAATTATAGTTAGAAGGTCGAAATTAGATAAATCTAAATATGAAATTATAGCAGGAGAGAGAAGGTGGTTAGCAGCACAAAAGGCAGGTCTTCACGACATACCAGTTGTTGTAACTGAAGCAGATGACTTACGATCACTAGAATTCGCTATAGTGGAAAATGTACAAAGACACGATTTAAATCCTCTAGAAGAGGCAAAAGGATACAAAAGATTGATCGATGAATTTTCCTATGATCAAGAAAAAGTTTCAAAATTTATAGGCAAGAGTAGAAGCTACATAACCAACACATTAAGATTACTCAATCTTCCTTCAGAAGTCATAAAGCTGGTTGAAGAAAAGAAAATTACTTCTGGACATGCAAAAATTTTGGTTGGACACGATAATGCAATATTTATTGCTAATAAAATTGTTGAAAAAAAATTATCAGTTCGTCAGACTGAAAATTTTGTTAAAATTTTTAAAAAGAAAGCAGGTTCATCTTTAACATCAAAGGACCCAAATATTAGGGATTTAGAACAGTCTATTATTGATAAAACCGGTTTAAATGTATCAATTAAAAATAACAAAAAAAACAAAGGAACAATCACTCTTTTTTATCACGATAGTGAACAACTCAATAAAATTATAGATCTAATAAAATCTAATTATTAGTTTTTGAAGTATTTAGTATGAAATCTAGTAAAATATTTATTGAATTTAAAGAATTTTTTTTTATATCTAATTCAACTTTATTAACTTCATCAATTAATTTGTAAGTTTTAATAAGTGACCAGTTTTTTATTTGTTGCTTAACCAGTTCTTTATCTTTCCAAAAAATTGGTGGTTTAAAGTTTAAAATTGTTTTATCTAAATTTTTGTTGTTATCAAAATCTTGGCCCAGTTTAATTAATCTTTTAGCCTTAATTAAGAAAGTCCTAATTATTATGATTGTGTCTTCAAAAGAAAAATTATTCTCATTAAGTATATAGATTGTCTTTTGTTTATTCTTTGCTAGGCAATTATCTACGAGCTCATTAATACTGTAATTTTCAGATAAATTGGTAAGAGAATAAATTTCCTCAACAGAAATTTTTTTTTTGTTTGTAACATAACTTTCTATTTTTTCTAATTCATTATTTAGATTTATTCTTTCACCATTTGCTCTATTCACTATCAAATTAATAGATTCATTTGATATAGATATTTTTTTTTTTAAAAAAAAAGATTTAGCGATGGTAGATAATGTTTGATTA
>CACHOW010000015.1 GCA_902581695.1 uncultured Pelagibacteraceae bacterium
CCTATTGCCATAATTTGATATTAAAGAGAATATTATTAACACTAAACTAGATAAAAAAACTAAATAAAGAGTATTTAATAAAAGATCAATTATTTGTAGATCAAATAAGTTTTCTGGAAATTTTATCGTCCAATACAACATTTGGCTTAATGGAAATAAAAAACTCATAAAAAATACAAAAAAACATCCTGCAAATGCTAAGACTGCCTTATTACCAGATAGTTTAGATTTTTCTTTTTGTTTAAAACCACCTCTAGAATTGAAGTGATATTTTGCTTTTTGCCTGGATAAATTCTCAAGCAAAAATAAGGAAAATATAAATAGTAATAAGAAGAAAGATATTCGATTTGCAAACGCTAAATCGTCAAAAGTTATCCAAGAGTTATAAATACCAGTAGTTAAAGTATTAATTGAAAAGAAATCTACTGCCCCAAATTCTGCTAAGGTTTCCATTGCAACCAAAGATAAGCCAGCAACAATTGCAGGTCTGGCAGCTGGTAATATAATTTTATAAAATGATTTAAATTTTGAAAAACCAAGATTTTTTCCTAAATCTATTAAGTTTTGTGACTGATATAAAAAAGAAGCTCTAGCGAGAATATAAACATAAGCAAATAAAGAAAAGCTAATTGATATTATTGCACCAAACATTCCATCTAATTTTGGAATACTTTTATTGTAATTTGCATCACCAAATAGGTTTTTTAAAATAGCAAAAGCAGTTCCATAGTTTTCAAAAAAAGCCGTTAAAGAATAAGCGTAAATATAAGGAGGGACTGCAAAAGATAGAATTAATGCCCATTTAAAAAAATTACTACCTGGAAATTTATAAAAAGATACTAAGTAAGCTGTTCCAGTGCCTAATAGAAATGTTAAAATCAATACTGCGATCAGTAATACTAATGAATTTAAAATATACTCCATCAAAAAAGTATTTTTTAAAATTTCGTAATAATTTGACGTGCTTTCAAAGAAACTTGTAAATACCGTTATAATTGGAATTAATACAAAAAAAGAAATTAAAAAAGAACTAAGATACCAGCTATTAAATTTCATATTATAATCCGCCTTATAAATGAAAAAAGTAAAGTGTCCAAAATAAATCCCCATTCAATCTGGACACTATTTAAGAAAATCAAAAATTAAATACTTTTAGGATATGCGGAACCTCCTTAGACTTAATTTCTGACATTTTTCTTTTATTTATTCTTTCATCAATTTTTTTACACTCCTGTTGACATGGGCAACATACACTGGAAGATTTATTTAAATCAATTTCAGAAATAAATTTTTTTTGTTTTTTCACTTAATTACTTCCAACCAGCAGCTGTCATTACTTCTAATGCAGCAGCTTGATTTTTTCCATAAGAAGCTAGTTTAGTTTTCATGTCTTGTTGAAAATCCAATCCTAAGTTATTTACTACTAATGAACTTGGTGAAACACCATCAATCATTGGAAACTCAAATGTGTTGTTAGTGAAATGTTCTTGAGATTGTGGAGTTAATAAAAACTCTACAAGTTTAACAGCATTGTCTTTATTAGGCGCACCTTTAACTAAAGCTGCACAACTAACATTCATGTGCGTTCCTCTACCATTTTGATTAGGAAAGAATGCTTTTACTTTTTTAGCAGCTGCTTGTTGCTCTGCACCTTTTTTACCAGATAACATTAGAGCTAAATAGTAAGTGTTAGCTACTGCAATATCAGCTTCTCCTGCTGCGACCGCCATGATCTGAGCTCTATCATTTCCTTTAGAGTCTCTAGCCATGTTAGCAACAACTCCTTTTGCCCATTCCGCTGTAGCTTTTTTTCCATTATTTTCAATTAATGAAGCTACAAGAGATTTATTATATATATTGCTAGATTTTCTTATTACTAATCTTCCTTTCCATTTAGGATCAGCTAGACCTTCATAAGACATTCCTGATAATTCGGCACCAGTAACTCTTTCGGGTGAATAATAAATTATTCTAGCTCTTTTGGCTATTCCAACCCATTTACTTGTTCTAAAATTTTTTGGAACAGCAGCTTTTATAGCTGCAGAAGTTAAACCACCTTGAAGATGACCTTTTGCATCCATAGCACCACATCTTCCAGCATCAGCAGTAATATAAAGATCTGCGGAAGAATCTGCACCCTCCTCAATTATTCTTTTTTCAAGAGCTCCTGATTTTCCATTTATTAGATTTACTTTAATTCCTTTCATACTAGTGAACTTTGAATAAAGCTCTGTATCGGCTTTGTAGTGTCTTGCATTAAAAACATTAACTTCATTCGCAACTGCAAAAGTTGATACAAATAAAGATGCTATTAAAAATAGACTTGATATTTTTCTCATTTATTTACCTTTTCTCCGCACATTAATTAGTTGCAAATGATAATTATTCTCAATGAGAATGATAATCAATCGCAATTATGTCGCAGAAACAACTTTTATTAGAATTAATAATCTAGGTAAATTTAGGCTTTCCAGTCGCCTATTTTGCTAAAGAGAAAGTTTCTAAATGCTTGAACTCTAGCGGTATTTTTCAGAGATTGAGGGTAAACGAAATGAGCTTCAGTAATTGGACCCTCTGATTTAGGTAATACTTTTATGACTTTATTTGAGTCACTAACTAAATATTCGGGTAAAGCTGCAAGACCTACCCCTGACTCCACAGCTAAAAGTAATCCCATAACACTGTTTACTTTCATTATAGTTTTTCTTTTTTTACCATCATGCATCCCAAGTTTTAAGGCCCAGTCTGGATTATAAACAGGTGATGGCGCTCCTTTTCCAAAAGAAATAAATTTATGTTTATTTAAGTCTCCTACTGTTTTTGGCATTCCGTGCTTCTCTAGGTATTTGTTTGAGCCATATATAAAGTACTTAATATCAACTAGTTTTTTTTGAATATAATTGAGCTGTTTTGGTCTTCTCATAAAAATACCAATATCAGCCTGACGAGTACTTAAATCGAGCTCTTTGTCATCAAAAACCAATTCTATCTCTATTTCTGGGTTAAGGCGCATAAATTCCTGAATTCTTGGGGTTAGCCAGTGAGTTCCAAAGCTTCTAACAGTTGTTATCGTTAATTTTCCGGTAGGTTTATTTTTTTGATCTCCTAGTGAAGTTTCAACCTCTTTTAATTTACTAATAACTTCATGAGCTGTTTTAAATACATATTCACCATTTTCTGTAAGAGTTAAGCCTCTAGCATGTCTTTCAAATAATTGAACTTTTAAGTCTTGTTCTAAAGATTGAATTTGTCTACTGATGGCTGATTGACTAAGATTTAGATTTATTGTTGCGTTTGTAAAGCTTCCTGCTTCTGCTACTGCATGAAAAATCTTTAGTTTATCCCAATCCATTATTTATTTAGATCAACCAAAACTCTCCCTGAAATTTCACCCTTTAAAATTTTAGGATATGTTTCGATCAACTCTTCTAAGCTAACTGTTTGAATAGATTTTTCAAGTAAACTAAAATCAATTAAATTTGCTGCTTCACCCCAAATAAATTCTCTTCTTTTGATGCTACAGTTTGCAGAATCCATACCCCAAAGTTTAATTCCTCTCAGCATAAAAGGAATTACACTTGTATTAAGTTCATTGGTATTTGCATTTCCACAAACAGCAATGATACCATTTGGATTTGTTTGAACTATTGCATTGGCTAATATTTTTCCACCTACAGTGTCAACTACACCATCCCATAATCCTTTATCGATCAGTCTTGGGTCTTTATCAAATTCAGCTCTATTAACAACAGTTTTGGCACCTAAAGACTTTAAATAATCTACTTTTGAATCTTTGCCCGTAACAGCAGTTACATTGTAACCCATTTTATTTAATGCTATCACAGCAACACTACCTACACCACCTGTTGATCCAGTTACTAAAACGTTATTTACTTTTTCACCTAATAAAATTTCTTCTCTTGCTTTTATTGCAAATGCACTCATTAATGAAGTAAAGCCTGCAGTACCAAGTATCATTGCTTGCTTACTAGTTAAATTTTTGGGTTTCTTTACCAAAAAATCACCATTAACTTTTGCAATTTGAGAATAACCTCCATAAAAAATTTCACCCACTCTAAAACCTGTTAGAATTACCTCATCACCTTCTTTAAATTTTGTATTCTCACTTTCTATTACTGTTCCTGAGAAATCTATTCCTGGAATATGGGGAAACTCTTTAACTAATCTTCCACCATTTTTTAAAATCATGCCATCTTTAAAATTTAAATCCGAGTAATCTACTTTAATAGTTACGTCTCCATGTTTTAAAAAACTTCTATCAACAGATTTTACTTCTCTTGTAAACTCTTCACCTTTTTGATCTAAAATTAATGCTTTAAAATGGTCAGACACTTTAATCTTTTGGTATACTTATGAATCTTAGATATCTATTTTGATAACTGAGATCATCTTTAAATTGACCTAAATAATAATTAGTAACTGTTGTCGCTTGTTCTTTTTTTATTCCTCTCATTGTCATACATTGATGAGTTGAGTCTATCGTTACAGCTACTCCTTTAGCGTCTAAAGACTCCATAAGGGTATTCGCAATCTGCATAGTAAGTCTTTCTTGTGTTTGTAATCGCTTAGAAAATACTTCTACCACTCTTGCTAATTTACTAAGACCAACTACTCTATCTTTTGGGATATAGGCTACATGAGCTTTTCCAATAATAGGTGCCATATGGTGTTCACAATGACTTTGTACGGAAATATTTTTTTGAATAACCATATCGTCGTATCCATCAACGTCGCCAAAAGTCTTATCTAAAATTTGATTTGGATCTTCTTTGTATCCTTTAAAATATTCTTTAAATGCTTTAACAACTCTTTTTGGTGTTTCTAGCAATCCTTCCCTATTAGGATCCTCACCCATCCAAGATAATATAGTTTTAAATGCCTCCTCAGCTTCTTTATCTGAGATTTGCTTGTTTTGATTTTTGTTATCTGTATCTTTAACAAGTTTCATGGAGGGTTTTATACCTATATTTTCATAATTTTAAAATATTTAAAATATACCTATATGTGCTACATAATAACTTAATATGTTCAAAAAAAGAGAGAATGTAGTTGAAATTGAAGAAGGTGATCTTCTTTCACCAAAATTTGATAATGATGGATTAATACCCGTTATTACAATGTGCTCAAAAACCAAAGAAATTTTGATGCACGGATATATGAATGTTGAGGCACTTAAAAAAACTATTGAGACAAAAGAAGCTCATTACTTTAGTCGATCAAGAAAAACAATCTGGCATAAAGGAAAAACTAGCGGCTTCACTCAAAAAGTAATTGAAATTAGAATTGATGATGATCAAGATTCAATTTGGCTAACAGTAGATATAGGAGATGGTGCGAGTTGCCATGTAGGTTACAGATCATGTTTTTACAGATCTATCCCTCTTGGGCCAATTGATAATGGTCGAAAAATTGAGATGAAATTTACTGAAAAAGAAAAAAAATTTGATCCCAAAAAAGTTTACAAAAATCAATCAAATCCAACTAAGATATAAGTGAGTAAAAATCAAAAAAACGTTCTAGGTGAAAATCTAGAGGAATGTTCATTAAATCCGTTAACAGGATGGTACAGAGATGGATGTTGTAATACAGATGAAAATGATCACGGTGTACATACAGTTTGCGCAAAAGTTACAACTGAATTTTTAGAATGGTGCAAAGAAGCTGGTAATGATTTGATTACACCACACCCAGAATTTGGTTTTCCAGGATTAAAAGATGGCGATGGCTGGTGTGTTTGTGCAACTTGGTATGCTAGAGCAGTAGAGGCTGGTAAAGGTTGTCCAATTTTTTTAAAGAGAACTCATGAAAATACATTAAAAATTTTACCTATTGAAACTTTAAAAAAATTTGCGATAGATTTATCTTAATTACATATTCCCATATTTTGGTCCGCCACCACCTTCTGGTGTGACCCAAGTAATATTTTGAGAGGGTTCTTTAATATCACAGGTTTTACAATGAATACAGTTTTGTGAATTTATAACAAATTTATTAACGTCGTTTTCTTTCTGAATTTCATAAACTCCTGCAGGGCAATATCTTTGGGCAGGCTCATCAAATTTTTCTAAAGTATAATTAATAGGCAAATTTGGATCTTTTAGTTGTAAATGAACAGGTTGATTATCTGCATGATTAGTTCCGGTTAAATAAACTGAGCTAGTTTTGTCAAATGTAATTATATTATCAGGTTTTGGATATTCTATTTTGGGCATTTCATTTGCAGGTTTTAAAGTTTCATGATCTGCATGTTTATGTTTTAACGTAAAAGGCAATTTACCTCTAAACAGTATTTGATCTATTCCTGTAAAAATAATTCCTAAAATCAAGCCCCAGCCAAAACTTGGTTTTACATTTCTTGCTTCATGCAATTCTTTATATAGCCAACTATTTTTAAATTTTTCCCCATAAATAGATAAATCTTTTCCTGATCCAATATGGTCATTAATTGTTTCTGCTGCAATTATTCCACTTTTCATTGCTGTATGAGAACCTTTTATTTTTGGCATATTTAATGTGCCTGCATCACATCCTATAAGCAAAGCACCAGGCATGAACATTTTTGGAAGACTTTGAAAGCCTCCTTCAATTAAGGCTCTTGCACCGTAAGAAATTCTTTTCCCACCTTCAATTATTTTCTTTATTGCAGGGTGAGTTTTAAATCTTTGAAATTCGTCGTAAGGAGATAAATGAGGATTTTTATAATCCAACCCAATTACATATCCTAAAAAAACTTGTTTATTTTCAGCGTGATACATAAAGCTTCCACCATAAGTATTATTATCTAATGGCCAGCCTGCGGTGTGCATCACAAGCCCTTCTTCATGAGTTTTTTCATCAATTTCCCATATTTCCTTAAAACCAATACCATATTGTTGAGGATTTTTTCCTTTATCTAGCTCAAACTTTTTAATTAATTCCTTGCCTAAATGCCCTCTACATCCCTCAGCAAATACAGTCACTTTACCCAATAATTCTATACCAGGCTCATAACTATCTTTTTTGTTCCCCTCTTTATCAATTCCCATATCTTGAGTAGCAACACCTTTTACTGAGCCATCATCATTATATAAAACTTCACAAGCTGGAAAACCTGGAAAAATTTCAACTCCTAAATTTTCAGCTTGTTCTGCAAGCCATCTACATAGATTTGCAAGACTAATAATATAATTCTTATGATTTTGTTGAACAGATGGTAATAGCCAAGTTGGCCAATTTAATGTTTTTGATTTACTTAGGAATAAAAACTTTTCTTTAGTAACCTTAGTTTTAATTGGAGAGTTTAATTCTTTCCAATTAGGTAATAATTCATCTAAAGCTTTTGTTTCAAAAACATTACCACTTAATATATGCGCTCCAATTTCAGATGCTTTTTCTAATATACAAACATTCAAATTTGAGTTTAGTTGTTTAAGTTTTATAGCAGTTGTTAAGCCTGATGGACCACCACCTACAATAACAACATCATATTCCATCGTCTCTCTGGACATAAACTAATTTTTTACAGATTATATTATTTTTGTATAGTGTTTAATTTGTTCAATTCCTCTAAGAATTTCGGAAGTGCTTCAAAAAGATCAGCTTCTAGACCATAATCAGCGACACTAAAAATTGGAGCCTCTCCATCTTTATTAATAGCTACAATTACTTTACTTTCTTTCATTCCAGCCAAATGCTGAATCGCACCAGAAATACCTACAGCAATATACAAGTCTGGGACCACAACTTTACCTGTTTGACCAACCTGGTGATCATTAGTTATATATCCTGCATCCACTGCTGCTCTAGAAGCACCAATGGCGGCATTAAGTTTATCAGCTACTGCTGTTATCAATTTAAAGTTTTCTCCACTTTGCATTCCTCTGCCACCAGACACAACTACTCTGGCGGTTCCTAATTCAGGTCTGTCAGATTTTATTTCCTCTTTTTTTATAAATCTTGAAATTTCTGTTGCTTCTCCAGCATCACTATTTTGTATTTCAGCTGAACCACCTGACGTAGGGGCCGGATCAAATGAAGTAGGCCTAATTGTTACACATTTTATTTTGTCGTTGCTTTTTACAGTAGCAAAAGCATTACCAGCATAAATTGGTCTCTGAAATGTATCCTCCGACAAGACTTTAGTTATATCGCTTACTTGAGATACATCTAATAAAGCTGCTACTCTTGGCATTAAATTTTTTCCAAAGGTATTAGCTGAACAAACAATATGTGAATAACCATCTGAAAGTTTTACGATAACTGATGTATAATTTTCTGCCAAATAGTTTTCATAAATTGAATTATTTACATGTATTACTTTTTTTACATTTGGTACTTGTGAGATCGATTTGGCTACTTCTTCTGAATTTGATCCTATCACTAAAACATTAACATCTTCATTAATTTGAGAAGCCGCAGAAATAGCATTTAAGGTAAAAGGTCTTACTTCTTTGTTGTCATGTTCTGCGATTAATAAAATTGGCATTATATTACTTTAGCCTCATTTTTTAATTTTTGAACTAATTCTTCCACACTTGCGACCTTAATCCCAGCTTTTCTCTTAGGTGGCTCCTCAACTTTTATTTGATCAATTCTTGGTTTTGTATCAATACCTAAATCAGCTGCATTTATTTGCTCTATTGGTTTTTTTTTGGCTTTCATTATATTGGGTAATGAAGCATATCTTGGTTCATTTAATCTTAAATCACAGGTCACAATAGCAGGTACATTAACCTCAATAGTTTCGAGACCTTCATCAACCTCTCTTGTAACCTCTAAAGATTTTTCTTTTACTTCTATTTTTGATGCAAATGTTGCCTGAGGCCAATTTAATAATGCAGCTAGCATCTGACCAGTTTGATTACAATCATCATCTATAGCTTGTTTTCCCATAAATACTAAATCTGGTTTTTCTTTTTCAACAATTTTTTGTAAAATTTTAGATACCGCGAGAGGTTCTATAATACCGTCTGCTTTAACTAAAATGCCTCGATCAGCACCAACAGCTAATGCCTTTCTAACAGTTTCTTGTGCCTTCTCTTCTCCAACTGAAACTGCTACAACCTCTGTAGCTTTACCTGCCTCTTTAATTTTTACAGCCTCTTCAATTGCATTATCATCTGGAGGATTTGTAGACATCTTAACATTATCAGTAACTATACCAGAGTTGTCTTCTTTAACTCTTATCTGAACATTGTAATCAATAACCCTTTTTACTGCGACTAAAATTTTCATTAAGCTCTTAATAATTTGTTTTCAACATCGTAAGGGCTTTCCTCTAAAATTGTAGCCTCATACATTTTTCCTAGTATATCAACTTTAAGTTTTTCTCCAACATTTGCTAAATCAGGTTTAACCATCGCTAAGGCTATTGATTTGTCTAATCTAAAACCATACTCACCACCTGTAGCTCTTCCAACAACTTTGTTATTTTTATAAATTGGATTGTTTCCTAATACATCTGAGTCAGTCGTGTTATGAACCTCAAGTGTAACCAATTTATTATCAAAACCTTTCTCCCTCCATTTATTTAAAGCATCAAGCCCAATAAATTTACCTTTATTAGGATGAATAAATCTATCTAAACCAGATTCGTAAGGTGAATACTCAATAGATAATTCTGTACCAACTAATTTGTAAGATTTTTCAAGTCTCAAGCTATTCATTGCTCTTATTCCAAAAGGTTTAATTCCTAAGTCCTTTCCTGCTTCCATTAACTTGTCAAATATATGGTTTTGATATTCAATAGGATGATGTAGTTCCCAGCCTAATTCACCAACGAAGTTTACTCTCATAGCATTGACTGGGGCATATCCAACGTTAACATTTTTAGCTGTTAACCATTTAAAATTTTCGCTTGAAAAATCATCTGGAGAAACTTTTTGCATTAATTCTCTTGCTTTTGGCCCCGCCACAACTAGTACTCCAGTGCTATTTGTTAAGTCTTCAAATACAACTGATCCATCTGTGGGCATCCATTTTTGGATCCAGTCATGGTCTAATCTTAAATTTGCACCTGCTGAAACAAGATAATATTTATTTTCAGCTTCTTTCATAATTGTAAATTCTGAATGAACACCACCCTTAGTATTAAGAGCATGACATAAATTTATTCTTCCAATTTTTTTTGGAAGTTTGTTAGCTACTAAATAATCTAAAAATTCCTCTGCTTTTGGTCCTCTTATTCTACATTTTGCAAAAGCTGTCATATCTAAAAGGCCAACATTTTCTTTTACATTTTGACATTCTTTTTTTATAGCATCAAACCACTTAGATCTTCTAAAAGACCAATCATCTTTTTGTTCCATGCCATCAGTTGCAAAAAAGTTTGGTCTTTCCCAACCAAATTTTTGTCCAAATACTGCACCTAAATTTTTCATTCTTTCATAACATGGTGATGTTCTCAAAGGTCTTGCAGCTGGTCTTTCTTCATCTGGATAGTGAGTAATGAAAACATGACTGTAAGCTTCCTCATTTTTAGCTTTAAGATAAGATTTAGTTGCATAGTTTCCATAACGTCTTGGCTCAACCCCTAGCATATCGATGGTTGGTTCTCCATCTACTATCCATTCTGCTAATTGCCAACCTGCACCACCAGCAGCAGTAATTCCAAAACTATGACCTTCGTTAATCCAAAAATTTTTCAAACCCCAAGCTGGTCCAACTATAGGATTCCCATCTGGTGTGTAACAAATTGCACCATTATAAACTTTTTTAACTCCTACTTCACCAAATGCAGGAACTCTATGTATTGCGCCCTCTATGTGTGGTGCAAGTCTATCTAAATCTTCTTGAAATAATTCATATTCTGAACTCTTTGAAGGACCTTCTACATAACAAGCAGGAGCACCATCTTCGTAAGGACCTAATATTAATCCACCAGCCTCCTCTCTCATATACCATCTGCTGTCACTATCTCTTAGTACTCCCATTTCAGGAAGGCCTTCTTTTTTTCTTTTTTGAATTTCTGGATGAGGCTCAGTAACAATATATTGATGTTCAACAGGAATTACTGGAATATCTAATCCAACCATTTCCCCCGTTTGTCTTGCAAAGTTTCCTGAACAAGAAATTATATGTTCACATTCAATTGATCCTTTGTCTGTTTCAACAATCCATCCTTCTTTATTTTGCTTCATTGCAATCACTGTTGTATTTCTGTAAATCTCAGCTCCCATATTTCTTGCACCTGTAGCAAGTGCTTGGGTTAAATCTGCAGGCTGGATATAGCCATCCTCAGGATGTTGAATAGCACCTACTAAATCATCAGTATGACATAAAGGCCAAATTTCTTTTACTTTTTCAGGCGTTAAAAATTTTACATCGACACCAATTGTTTTTGCTACTCCCGCATATTGATGGTATTCATCCATTCTATCTTTTGTGCTTGCTAAACGAATATTTGATACAACACTAAATCCAACATTCTTTCCTGTTTCATCTTCTAATTTTTTATATAGATCGACTGCATATTTATGTAATTGACCTACAGAGTAACTCATATTGAAAAGCGGCAATAATCCTGCGGCATGCCAAGTAGATCCTGAAGTCAATTCTTTTCTCTCTACAAGAACTACATCAGACCACCCTTTTTTAGCTAAATGATAAAGTGCACTTACTCCTACTACTCCACCACCTACAACTACTACTTTTGTTTTAGATTTCATTAAGCGATTCCTACTAAATTTTTATTCATTACGAAACAAAATTGTATCTAAGAATATCAAATTGAACTTCCCAATGATATGGGATTAGATACCATAGTAGTCAACCAACAGTCTTTTAAGGGTCCATCCATAGTATATTTTTCTACCTGCCAATTAAATTTATGATAAATTTTGTTTTTATCTAAAATGATAACTTCAAATTGAGCCCATTTGTCACTACTTCCAAGCTCTGTAATTGTGTGATTTAAATGGTCAATTAACATTTGATATGAATTTCCTTTGATCATCATTTTAAAGTTTGGTAAAGGGCCAGTATTCTTTTTATTATTTGGATGAGCAAAATTCCAAGTTTGTTCAATTCCACTGTCTTTAAAATCTTTATCATTATTCATTAGACCTACTAACTGAATCTTAATTACCTCTGCTGGTAAAATTAAATTATTTGGAGATTTTAAATCAGCCTTTGAATATGAAATATTCAAAAGAAGGGTTATAACTATACTAAATATTAAGGGCAGTTTTTTTAACATCATTTAGGAACTCTTTTCTTTTTTCATCACTCACGAAAGGTACAGCAAAATATCTTCTATAATTGATATTATAAATGCCGCACATGTGAAAAACACCTCTTTTCAATCTTCTAATTGGTAAGTTTAAAAAAAATGTTGTGATTGCTAATCTAGGTGATCCATAAGTACAAAAAATAATTGCTTTTTTATTTCTAAGGTTTCCTATTGGATACCCATAATTTCCCCAGAGCTTTTGAAATTTAAATGCCCAAGGTGGTGCTAACACTTTATCTATCCACCCTTCAACTATAGCCGGCATTCTAAAATTCCAAATAGGTGCAATTAATACAATTGTATCACACGCATCTATTCTTTTTCTATGATCCAAAACTATTTCATCTGGTTCTTCACCCGCAAAAACTGGATTAAATTTTTCTTGATATAAATCTACACTGTCAACTAAATGACCATTTTCTTCCGCCGTCTTGGTGAAAGTATTTTTAATGGCAGCATTAAATGATTTGTCATCATAATGACCGTATATAAGAAAAATTTTTTTCATCTAAACATTTATAATATAATTTAATAATACTAGTATTGTAATTTTATTATACTTGAGTTGTGTTTTTGTATTATATTTTTTGATCAAGTCTTGGTTTCCAAAATGGTCGAAAGAGTTCAATCTTTGGACATCTATTCATTACTACTTTTAGACCAGCTTCCTCTGCAAGATTAGCAGCTTCATGATTGATAACACCAATTTGTCCCCATAATACTTTAGCACCAATAGCAATTGCTTCCTCAGCAACTCCATATAAATCTTCGGGTTTTCTAAAAACTTCAACCATATCAACAGGACGATCAATTGATGCAAGATTAGGATATACTTTTAAGTTTCGTATTTCTTTAATTTCAGGTTTTGGATTGACTGGTATCATATCATATCCAGTTTCATGGAGCACTCTTAAGACTCCATAACTAAATTTAGTCTTATCAGGACTGGCACCAACCATTGCTATAGTCTTAACAGATTGCAAAATATCTTTTAAATATTCGTCACTATAAGGCTTGTTATGATCCATTTACTTATTTTTTTTAATATTTTTTTGAGTTGCAATATCAGCTTTTAACTCATGTGGTGCAAGTGGGTCAAGAAAAGGATTACGGTAAAGTTTATCATGACTTTCAACTCCAATTTCAATTTCACAATCAGTTTTTGGTCGAGCAACACATAAAACAACATAGCCATTGTTAATTTGTCTATTGTTTAGAGCTACTTGAGAACGTTGATCTACTTCACCATTAATAAGTTTTGCTGCACAAGTTATGCAACCTCCATATTCACAACCGTAGGGAAGATCAACTCCTTGAGCACGTAATTCTTGGAGTAAAGGTTTTCGGTCAGAGACCTCAAAAGTTTTATTTTTACGATTAATAATAGTAATTTTCTTTACAGCCATATATCACTTGTGCAATCTCCACCCGGATATCTACTTTCATGACATCTACTTGGGCCATTAGGTTCTTTACCAAAATCAACTATAAAATCTTTATTGATTTTCATACCACCATTTTCAACATCACAATCAATCATAACCATAGCACCACCTTGTGTTCTTATGTCAGGATAAAATTGATTATCCCAAGTTGAAAATAGAGAAGTTGTTACGTACATTCGTTTACCATCTAAAGATAATTGGTACATTTGGGGACCACCTGCAATTTTAACTCCGTTTATAATCGGTGCTTTACCTAAAAGTCCACCAATCCAAACTTGTCCAGTTAATTTTGGTTTGTGTGGGTCTGTTATATCGTATTGTCTCATGTCTCCATGAAGCCAGTTATTTAAATAAAGATATTTATCATCCATTGAAACAAGAATTGCAGACATTACTCCAGGAATAGGTATAGGCCAATCTGGGTGCGGTTCATTATTAACATCTATAACTTTTTCCCATTCCCACTTTCCTTCTTTGGATTTCCAAAAATGAATAACATTAGAACTTAGTGCGGCCCCACAAAATCCATGAGAACTATTAGGATCATGCTTAAATTTTACTTCTAATGGTATTAGACCATCTTCACCAAGATACATTGTTTCAATTGGTTCTTTTTTTTTAAAATCCCAGATATGAAGTCTTCGTCCATATTTTAAGTGTCCTACTTCTTCCAAATCAAAGCCTGGCATAAAGGTATTTGGTGCAGCCCATTCTGAACTTACCATCACATTATGACGTGGCTGATACCAAAAATCATAGCTAAAAGGGATATCTCCCATTGAGTTTTCCCATCTTCCAACAATTTCAAAATCTTTGTTAAGATGCAAGTATCCTCCAGGAGCCTCTCCTTTGGCATTACCAAGAAAAGAAATAATAATTTCAGATCCTAGACAATGAACCGTATGTGGTCCTGACAAATTAGTTTTAGATTTTATTTCTGAGCCTTTAATTATTTTATGGATTTTTGGAGCAAATGGATCTGTCGCAGTATCTATTACATGAATATTATTTGATCTAACACCTGGTACTAAAAGATATTTTCTGCTCATTCCTGCATCGCCATGACATGAAGAGCATGCATTCCATCCCATGTGATGTAATTCATCTCCAATCCCTGGCATTTCTAAACGATGAATAACCTTTGAATAAGTTGGACTATCTGGATCAACGTCCACAGTTGCAAGATAATCAGGTTTTTGAATTCCTGTTCCAGTGTAAATAGCTATTGTATATAAAAGTTTTTCATTAGGTGCTTTAATTGCTTCAGATGGACTAGCGTAACCAGGCCCACAACAAGTATTATTTTTTTTTTCTAAATTCCTCATTATTTTCCTTTATTAATCTGATCCTCACAAAACTCTTTAGCTTGCTGTGTAGTCATTGGTTTATCCAACTTTTTACTTCCAGCAATACAAGCATCTATAGCTCTTTTAAAATTATGATCTCTAAAATCTAAAACTATGTATAAACCTACAAATATAAATATAACGATCAAAATATTTTTAACCGTCATTTATTTTTCCAAATTGGCTTTCTTTTCTCTAAAAATGCAGAAATTCCTTCCTTTGCATCCATTGCCATCATATTAATTGTCATCATTTTACTTGTATAGGCGTAAGCTTTTCTTAAAGGCATCTCTAACTGTTTATAAAAAGTTTGTTTACCAATTTTAATAGTTAAGTTTGATTTTGAAGCAATTTTTTTAGCTATTTTTAAGACTTCATTATTTAATTTTGATTTTGAAAAACAGTCATTGATTAGACCAATTTCTTTTGCATAATTTGCTTTAATGGGTTCTCCAGTAAGTAACATTTTCATCATTGATTTCCTGTTTATCTTTCTGCTGACCGCTACCATTGGAGTACTACAAAATAATCCAATATTTACTCCTGGTGTAGCAAATAAAGCATTTTTAGTACTGTAAGCTAAATCACAACTTGCAACTAACTGACATCCTGCAGCATAAGCAGCGCCATGTACTTTAGCAATTACTGGTTTTTTTCCCTCAACTATTTGCAACATTAATTTTGAACAAAGGTTAAATAATTTTTGATAATTTTGTTTTTTCTTCAAACTATTTACTTCTTTTAAATTATGCCCAGCACTAAACCCTTTTCCTGCCCCCTCAAGGATAATTACTTTTACTTTTTTATCATTATCTAATTTTTTAAAAACTTTAATCAGATCATTCAAATTTTTAAAAGATAAGGAATTATAAGTCTTAGGTTCGTTAATGATTACTCTTGAAATATCTTTCTTTTTAATAATTTTGATATTCATAAGAAATTATTTGAGCTTACCTTCTTCTCTCATCTTAGCTCTTATTTTGGTAGCAGAAATTTCTTGTATTTCTTTTGATAGTTCAATTTCCTCAATTTTATAACCTACTCCCCTTCCATAGCAAATATTTGTTATATTAGGGACCATCATAATTTTAAATCGCCCTTTAAATTCTGGGTTAAGCTTATCCTCAATATTTTTTTTTACTGTCTCAAAATCAAATGGATTATCATCTACTCCCTGAACATCTCTAATCTGGATACAAACTTGACCAGTTTTTTTAATTATTTCTTTAAATAAAGTATAATGACCATCATGAAATGGTTGCCATCTTCCTAACATTTGTGCGGTTGGTTTTTTATTATCCCACTCGTATGCCATTATTTTATCTCCTTGTATATTTTTGGTGCCCAATTTTTAGCATCTTGTGTTGTAACATGAAAGTCATACTTATCAGGCTTAATGAACATCTTATTAGTATCGTCAAACCTTCCTTTTTTAATTGTATCTACCCAAATAATATAGTCAGCTGGAAATAAGCCTCTAGCTTCAGGTGTAGGACAAATAAAATCTGCTACAACAAAATTTCCTTCCTTTTTTAGTTTCATCGCAAAGTCTGCCATTCTTTTAGCTTGTCTTTTTCTTCCTTCTTCTGAAAAATCCCAATCATTCGCTTCTTTTCTTACTTCATCTGCGTTTAATCTTTTTGCATTTAACATTGGACCTAACTCATTAGCTAAAGTTGTTTTTCCCGAACCCGGTAAACCCATTATTAAAATTATTTTCATTTTATATTAAATTTCCTGCTACCCATTTATGAAACTGATGAGTGGGTTGATCCATTACTGGAGAAAAGTTTCCTCCATTATAGACTGGTGAATTTCTTCCTTCTTGCATTCCTTCAATTGCATTTATATCTTCTAACATAACATTTTTCCAGAATCTTGAATTTTCTTTTCTCAGCTCCTTTAGTTCTTCTCCATTAGCACTATCGTTACCAACATAATACATTTGCATATGTTCTTTGGTTTTGTTGATTGCTAAAGGCTCTAGCCAAAAAACATAAAAATGATCTATATGCAGACCAATCATTACATTGGGAAATAAAGCTATATATTCAGAATTTTTTAATCTACTTTTTTCCCAGTTACCAAAAGTATTAAATTTTTTATTTCCTTTAATAAATTGTTGGTATTTTTTGCTTCCTTGTCCAGCAAATCTATTTGGTAAACCTTGGATGTGATAATGATCATTAATATTAGATACTTTGTTTAATTGTGGGTGAATTGTTGGTAAATGATAACTCTCACAATAATTTTCTATAGCAAACTTCCAGTTAGATTTTACTTTTAAGTTAAAGTAACCATAATCATTAGAGTAAACTATTGATTTTTGATCCTCTTTATTTATAAACTCTGACCATCTTTGTTCAAGAGGTTTGATATATTCATCAAAATCAATTTCGTTAGAATTAATATTCACAAAGATTATATCCATCCAAACTTTGGATTTGATCTCTTTTAAGTTATTTTTAGATTTAACAAATTTTTCTGACTGATGTTTGTTCAATCCACCTATATGAGGAGTTGCTATAAGTCTACCTTTTAAGTCATATGACCAAGAATGATAAGGGCATCTAATTACATTTTTTAACTGACAGGGTTTATCTATAAGTTTAAAACCCCGATGACTACAAACGTTGTGAAATACCCGAATCCTCTTATCTATATCTCTAACCAAAATTAAAGGAATCCCGAGTAGATTGTATGGTTTTACATCTCCAGGATTTGGTATTGAACTTCCAACTCCTACCACTGACCACTTGTCACAAAAAATTTTATCCCTTTCGAAAATTAGATAATCTTTGCTTGTATAACACTCATTTGGAAGCCCATTAGCAGCCTCTATTGGCTTACGTACAGCCTTTAATTTATTAACATCTAGTATCTCTGTAAGGGTTTTATTTTTGTAATTTTGGTCCACAAAAAAAAATATCATTAGGACCATTTTTGGCAACAAATTTCAATAATACTTACCTGTTGAATTTCTTTGACAGCTTTTTTAAAAAGGATAATGATCTGAAAAAATGAACTTTTCATTAGAAATTGGCCCTAACACTAACATTGAAACTGTACCACCAGTAAGTGATGTTTATATTACTATGCTACCAGGTGGTGATTATAAAGAGACTGCTCAAAAAGCTGTAGAACTAGTAAAAAAAGGATTTAACCCTGTTCCTCACTTCCCAGCAAGATCTATGAATGATGAAAAAGAACTAAAAGATTATGTGTCTAGATGTAAAGATGGAGGTGTAAAACAAGCATTAATAATAGGGGGTGGTAGAGAACCGTCAGGGAAGTTTGATAGTTCTTATCAACTTTTAGAAACAGGTTATTTTGAAAAAATGAAGATAGGAATTGCTGGACACCCTGAAGGGAGTCCTGATATATCCGACACAGATTTAGAAAAAGCTATGATAGATAAAAAGCCTTATGCTGATTATATTGTAACTCAATGGTTACTAGATCCTCAACCTATTATAGATTTTATTTCTAAACAAAGCGTACCAGTGCATGTGGGAATTACTGGGCCTCTTAAAATATCTAGCTTAATAAAATTTGCTAATGTTGTAGGTGCAAAAAATTCCTTAAACTTTCTTAAATCTAATTTTAGTAAGGCGTTAGATTTATTGAAACCTAAAGACCCTAATGATTTAATTGGGAAAGTTAAATCGCATACTGATTTCTTCCACATTTATACATTCGGCGGCTTGAAGGAAACTAACAAGTGGTTGAAGGAGAATAGTTATGTCTAGAGAATTTGACTATACTAAGCTAAAGCATGTTACTTCAGTCGATCAATCAGATCGAAAAGTACCATACAATTTAAGACAAAGTGGTCCAACAAAAGTTGAAATGTTAATTTCAACAAGAGTAAGAAAATCACCTTATTGGCATTTGTCAATGCAAGCAGGTTGTTGGAGAGCTACTGTTTATAATCGTATTTATCACCCAAGAGGTTACGTAAAACCAGAAGATGGTGGAGCTATGGTTGAGTATGATGCAATCGTAAATCACGTCACAATGTGGAACGTTGCTGTAGAAAGACAAATACAAGTTAAAGGGCCAGATGCAGAAAAATTTGTTGATTATGTAATAACAAGAGATGCTACTAAGATCTCACCTATGAGAGCAAGATATGTGATTTTATGTAATGCATATGGTGGAGTTTTGAATGATCCAATCCTTTTAAGAATATCAAAAGATGAATTCTGGTTTTCATTATCAGACTCTGATATAGGTATGTATTTACAAGGAGTTAATGCAGATGGAAGATTTAATTGCACTGTAGATGAGATAGATGTAAGTCCAGTGCAGATACAAGGACCAAAATCAAAAGCATTAATGAAAGATCTTTGTGGTGACCAAGTTGACTTTGAGAATATGCCCTTCTATGGTTTAGCAGAGGTCAAGGTGGGTGGAAGAAGTTGTGTTATTTCTCAATCTGGTTTTTCGGGTGAAGCTGGATATGAAATTTATTTAAGAGATTCTACTTTATACGCAGACGATATGTGGAATGCAGTTCTAAATGCTGGAAAGAAGCATAGTCTAATGGTTATTGCACCTGCTCACCATAGAAGAATTCAAGCAGGAATTCTTTCATGGGGACAAGATATGGATCAACAGCATAACCCTTTTCAGTGTAATCTTGGCTATCAAGTTTCTTTATCTGGCAAAGGTGAATGGAATAAAAAAAGTGATTATGTAGGTAAAGCTGCTTTGGAAAAAATGAAAGTTGAAATCAAAGCTGGAAAAAAACCTTACAAACTTCAATTAGTTGGTCTTGAACTGGGAGGAAAACCTATTGAGGAATATGCTCCTGATTTTTGGTTAATATCAAAAGATGGAGGAGATCCAGTTGGATTTATTACTTCTCCTTGGTATCACCCAGAGAAAAAACAAAATATTGCTATGGGATACGTGCCGTTCGATGGAACATTAAACCCTAACGGTTTTCCTAAAGGTAAGGTTGGAACTAAATATAAAGTTCACTTACCCGAGAAATATTCAGATAAACCTGGAACACCTGTAGATGCAGTAGTTGTAGATATTCCATTTAAGGAGTCTTATAATGCAAATACAAGAGAAGTTGTTAAAGGTTGATTGTAATCTTAAAGGGGGGGGGGTGTTTTTACCTACCCCCTTTTTTTTAAATTCTCTATGTCAAAAGGTTTTTTAATTGCAATTTGCATTATAATTACTATTGCTTTAATACTATTTCCACTAATTGTTTCTTACAAAGAACAAAAAAACAAAAAAAAATAAATGTTTGCTGAGTTTCTCAATATAATTTTTAAATCTATCAAACTAGACAAGACCCTCTACAGTGATAATAAAAATTTTGGTGAAGCGTCAATATATTTTGCTGGTTTGATTATGATATTAGATGGTATTGCAGGTGCAGTTGCAGCAAATACTGTAATTAAAACAGCAGTTGCCATGTCTGGATTAACAGCAATTATAACTTGGTTTATATGGGCTATTTTCATTTTTGTAATTGGTGTGAAACTATTCCCAGATAAACAATCCAAGGTATCATTTAAAAAAGTTTTGACAGCTGTCGGTTTTGCTCATGCCCCAGGATTATTGAGATTTTTTGCGGTTACACCTGATTTAATGATTCCTATAATTTTCTTAACTCAATTTTGGATTTTTGCATCTTTAATTATATCAACAAAACAAGTCTTAAACCTTAAGTCAAATTTTAAATCTTTTGGTATCGTATTTTTATCTTTTCTAATTATAGCATTTTTATCTATTTCTTTTGTTATGAGTAGAATGAATATGATGCCAATTAATAATATCTAGATAGGAAAAATAGTTTTTGATACTCTGCAGGAATTACAAATTTTAAAGCCCATAAGAATTAAGTTTTGAGAGACACTTTCATCTTCTTGTTTACATTCATCGCATATATCGTCTAAATCTTTTATATTTTTTTCTAATTCTTTATCTTCAATCATTATCTGTTAAACCAGCACCTGCTGCACCCTCTTTTAAACTATCTGTTTCATCTACAAATGTACCTTCGGCAAGTTTATAAAGGTTTTTCCAGTCTTGATCAGAAAAATTATCTTCATTATTCAAAAAGCTTATTTCTACTTTTTTTGCTAACATTAGATTTTTTTTGTTCCAAAAATTAGAGGAAATACTCACATTAAAATTTAACAAAAATTTACTTTCATCAAACGAAAAAAGTAATTTTTTTCCAATAATTTCTGAACTTCTACTTAAAAAAGGTAAAAGTAATAATGGATAAGCTAATTTTTCGATAGAGCATTTTGTTAAAGTTTCTATATTCTTAACTTGATCTATAAAATGAACACCCAAAATAATTGGACAAAAAGATAATCCATTAGATTTATTAATCTTATCAATTAATTTTATATCATTAAATTTTTCTTTTTTTTTATTTTGATAATATTGATTAAGATGTTTAATTCCTGGAAAACCAAATAATTCGGATAGTCTTACAGATTTTCCAACTTCCTCCGCTATACCCCACGAATAACCGGCAGCTCGGCTTGCCCTTTTAGCTGTTGTCTCTATTTCGCTTAAAGATTTCATAATTTAAGAAGAGTTTTTATAAACCCATTGCTCATCATAGTCTTTTAATTCATTAGGAAGTGGCGCACCTTGAAACATACATATTCTCAACCATTTATCAGATCTTGGATCAAATTTTAATGCCCCAAAAAAAGATAATTTTAGTCGCAACATATCAATTGGGACTAAATTTTCTCCGATAGTATTGTCTTGTATTTCAGAATAAGGAAAGTTTTCAATAATAAAAGCTCTTCTTATAACGTGTCTTAAATCAGAGTTATCAACTAAAAATTGATTAATTTTCAAATTATTTTCTACAGGTAATAATTTTTCATATAATTTTTTTACATCTCTTGCTATTGCCAGAGGTTGTTCTAAATCTGCACCATTCTCCTCGAAACGATTAGCTAATCTAGGTTCTTCTTTGTTTTTTGATATAAACCAAAATTTTTGATTACTCTCCTCTTTATTGAAATTGATTTTTAAAATATCTGAATATTTATTTTCTAAAATTTCCTTTAAATCCTCTACATTACGCTCAGTAGGAATATTAAAGTATTTTTCTTCTTCTGAACTCATTTGACCAACTAGTGGCTGAATTATTTCACCAAATGGTTCCATCATAATTGAAACAATGTATTCAATACATTCCTCACAAGTCTCTTTCTCTAGCCAAAGGTAAATTTCATTAAAAGGATAATCTTTTTGAAAATTGAATTCATTTTCCATGAAATTAATGAATTTTCTGACATCCTTGAGCAAAAGTTTAATCTTTTTAAGTTGATATTCACTCTCCGTATTCCAGCTAGTAATATTTTTAATAGAATTTTTCACACAATTTTTAAATAGATCTCTATCTTTGGTTTCAACAATTTTAATTTCTCTAATTTTTTTAAGCGCTATTTCTCTACTAAGTATCCAATTATTAAGTAAAGTTGGATGATTAACAATAAATGGAGCCATCCCTAATCCAGTAGAATTTCCGATTCCTAAATTTCTACAAATTTTAGGATCTAGTTTAACAGCTAAACTAGGATTTCTATTTTTTGCAACATGATTGACTTGATCAAATGTAAATTGTCTGACTAAATAAACTAGCATCATTTCTAATCTAAATGGTCCGTTAATTTCCTCTCTATTTTTGATTCTAAATCGATCTGCTAATCCAAACTTACCTGATCCATATACAGCAGTTGTTCTGTATAAATATCCTACTTTTTCAAGTAGGCCTAAATTTGGTTGATTCCCATTACTTAAACTTTCAACAACATGATCAAATACTCTAACAGACTTATTCGCTCTGGATAATGTTAATTCTTTGTAAGACAACCTGCCAACTTCTTGTTTTGGAACTTCATTTCTTAATCTTTCAATATCTTCTTTTAAAGGCACACCATCATGTAGTGTAAAAGCAGCATCCCATTTGGTTGCTATCACTCTATCTGATCTTTCATCATCATTGATTTTGTTTGCATAACAAATTAAAGAATAAGTTCTATCTTTTTTTTTAAAAGAATACACTGCCGTACCATAACCTTTCTGATCCAAATCAAATAAATCTCTATTATATTGCCAGTCTTTAAATTCACTTAAGAAACTTCGCAAAAAAGATAATCTTGATTGATGAAAAGAACCGAGTCTTGACAGCTTCATTATTGTGTTAGGATCTCTTAGCTCTACATTCATATTTAAATAGTCTTATAAAAATTATACCAATTGTTACCGAGTATTCCATTAGTCTCTGTCTCTGAAAAACCAACTTTTTTTAGACCTAACTCCAAATTTTTAAAACCTCTTGCATCTTCAAACCAATTAGGTTGTTTAGGAAATCCTGGTTTATTTTTGGAGCCCTCTCCATAATTTTTACCTTTTGACCAGGTTCCATTTCGCATCCATTCGACAACCTCATCTGGTTGATTTAAACAAAGATCTGATCCTATCCCAATGTTATTAATATCCATTATTTCTGATGTTTTAGCCACCATTTCACAAAAACTTTCTAAAGAACAATTAGTATTTTCTTTAAGATGGTGTGGATAAAGAGACAAACCTAAAATACCACCACTTTCACTCAAAGTTTTTAGTAATTCGGAAGATTTATTTCTTTTTGCAGCGTGCCAAAAAGAAGGGTTTGCATGAGTAATTGCTATTGGTTTTTCACTAAACTCAATTGCATCAAGAGTGCTTTTTTCTGCTGAGTGGGACATATCTACAACAATACCTACTCTATTCATTTCCCGTATCACTTCCCGTCCAAAATTAGTTACTCCACTATCATTATTTTCATAACAACCAGTGGCTAACAGTGATTGATTGTTATATGTAAGTTGCATAAATCTACATCCAAGATTATGAACCTTTTCGACTAAATCAATATCATCTTCAATTGGAGAACAATTTTGGAAACCAAAAAAAATAGCCGTTTTATTTTCTTTATTTGCTTTTTCAATATCCTTAAAATTTTGGCCTAAAAAAATCAAATCTGAATTTTCTCTAAATAAAGTTTGCCATTTTTTTATTTCATTTTTCAGTTCATTAAAATCTTCATGATAAACAATTGTCACATGAACTGCATCTAAACCAGCCTCACGATTAATCTCAAAAACTTTTCTCGACCAATTACAATATTGAAGGTTGTCAATTTTAAATTTCATTTTGGTTAATAATGATTAATCATACCAAGATGTTTTTTTAAATACTATTTATTTTATTGAAATTTTTATCTAATTTTGAAATAAACATTGTGCATAAAAATCATGAAAAAGAATAAAAATCTCAAAGTTGCAATTGTCATGGGAAGCCAGTCAGACTTCAAAACTATGAAATTATCCGCAAATATACTAAAAAAAATGGGTGTAAAATTTGAAACTAAAATTATATCTGCTCACCGAACTCCTAAAAGAATGTATGAATTTGCCAACAATGCATCAAAAAATAATTTTGGAGTAATAATTGCTGGTGCAGGTGGATCAGCACATTTACCTGGTATGATTTCAGCTATTACTTCAATTCCAGTTTTAGGAGTTCCTATTGAAAGTAAAAAACTTAAAGGGCTTGACAGCTTGTTGTCGATAGCACAAATGCCAAAAGGCATACCTGTTGGAACTCTTGCTATTGGTAAAGATGGTGCAATTAATGCTGCTTTATTAGCTACAGCTATAATTGGTAGCAATAACCCTGCTGTTAAAAAGAAATTAAACTATTGGCGATCATTACAAACAAGATCAGTTAAAAAAAATCCACAATAAAATATGTCAATAAAAAGTTTGGGTATTATCGGTGGTGGACAATTAGGAAGCTTTCTAGCTGTCGCTGCCAAAAAATTAGATATTAAAACTACAGTATATTGTGATGATATTGATGCTCCAGCACAAAATTTTTGTGATGAATTCATATTTGGTGAATACAACGATAAAAAAAAAATACTAGAATTTGTAAGTACAGTTGACGTAATAACTTACGAATTTGAGAATATACCTTACGAAACTTTAAATGAAATGAATAAGTTAAAAACAGTTTTTCCTAAACCTTCGGTAAATAGACTAATACAACATAGATTAGCTGAAAAAGATTTTATTAATAAACTTAATATAAGAACCACAAGATACGCGTCTATAGAAAAAAAGTCCGATATTGAAACTTTAAAAGACTTTTTACCTGGAATTTTAAAAACTACAACAATGGGGTACGATGGTAAAGGACAATATCCAATTAATTCAATTAAAG
>CACHOW010000016.1 GCA_902581695.1 uncultured Pelagibacteraceae bacterium
TTTTATCTCTTCGATCGAAGCAACATCAAATTGATCTATTCCACTTTTGACGAGGGTTCTGATGACTTCTTTATGAGGATTTGTTTTAACAGCATATAAAATCTTCCCTGGAAATTTTTTTTGAAAGTACTTCGAGGCAGAAAGAATAGAATTCCTTCTGATACAATAAACTGGTTTGTCAGGTCTCAGTTGATTTACCAATTCTTCAACCGACTTAAATTTTTGCATTTGAAATGCCCCTTAAAAAAATTTAACAAAAAAAAGTCTTTTTAATTAAAAAAACTTTAGTAATTGCAGCAATTAATTGAATAGTTCATTAATGTAAAGCAAATAATTACCTATTGAAATATGGAGAAAAATATTTATATGAAATTCATGAAAAATGAAGCTCCACTGCAAAATTTGGCTGATTTTAACAATAAATCCTTATTAATTGTTGATGACGACAACCCATTTAGGGAAAGATTAGCTAGAGCCATGGAAAAAAAAAGGTTTTGAAGTTATTCAAGCTGAGGGTGTAAAAAAGGGCATAGATACTGTTAAGTCAAAAAAACCAGGATTTGCTGTTGTGGATTTAAGGCTGGGAGATGGAAACGGCCTAGAGGTAGTGAAAGAAATTCAAACAACCAATTCCTCAAGTAGAATTATAATGTTAACTGGCTACGGTAATATCCCAACAGCAGTAGCTGCTATTAAAGAGGGCGCTATTGACTATCTAGCAAAACCTGCGGATGCCGATGATGTTGAAAAAGCTTTGTTGGCTGATCCTTCAAAAAAAGCTTCCCCTCCAGAAAATCCCATGTCTGCAGACAGAGTTAAATGGGAGCATATTCATAGGGTATTTGAGTTGTGTAATAGAAACGTATCTGAAACAGCTAGAAGATTAAAAATGCATAGAAGAACTCTTCAAAGAATTCTCTCCAAAAGATCTCCTAAATAAATTTTCTTAATTTATAAATATTCTTTGTAACAACTGTTAATAAAACAATTTTAAAGAGCTCAGCCAATAAAAATGGTGTAACACCTAACTCAATAACTGGCTTGTCCCATCCAATAAGAGTTCCTAACCACAAAATACCTAAAATATAAATTGTCGAAACTGCTAAAACTAACTTAAAAAAAATCATTAAGTAATTATCTTTAAACTTTATAAAAGAAGCTAAAAAACTAGCCGAAAGAAATCCAATAAGATAACCCATAGTCGGTCCTGTAAAGTAAACTAAACCCACACCTCTCTCTGGCGAATTAGAAAAAACTGGTAAACCTAAAATTCCTTCAATTAAATATAACCCAACTGCAGAAATAGCAATTTTATATCCAAAACCCACTCCTAAAAACAAAACCACAAATGTTTGCATTGTCATAGGTACTGGATAAAAGGGTATCTTAATTTTAGCAGAAATCGCAAGAATTATAGAACCTAAAAAAATCACAATTAATGATTTAATTATTTTAGTTTGAGTATTTTGCTTTATAAGTTCCACAAAAAATAATACTCTTATTTTAATTGATAATCTATATTTATTTATAATGGGCAAAATTGAAAAAACGGATCATTTTTATCTAATCGATGGTTCTGGTTATATATTTAGGGCGTACTATGCCTTACCACCCTTGACAAGAAAAAGTGATGGATTGCCCACTGGTGCAGTAAGTGGATTTTGTAGTATGTTGTTTAAGTTATTAGAAGATTCTAAATCAAAACAAAATAAACAAAAACCTACACATTTTGCAGTTATTTTTGACTCAGCTAGAAAGACTTTTAGAAATGAAATTTACAGCGAATATAAAGCAAATCGTTCAGAAGCTCCAGATGATCTAGCTCCACAATTTGAATATATAAGAAAATCTGTCCTCGCATTTAATTTACCCTCCGTAGATCTTACTAATTATGAAGCGGACGATTTAATAGCAACATACGTAGATCAAATTTTAAAAAAAGGTGCAAAAGTTACAATTGTATCATCAGATAAAGATTTAATGCAATTATATCAAAAGGATGTTCGAATTTATGACCCAATGAAAAACAAGTTTATCTCTGACGAAGACGTGCAAAAAAAATTTGGGGTGGACTCTTCAAAAGTAATAGATGTTCAGGCCTTAGCCGGTGATAGCAGTGATAATGTACCAGGAGTACCTGGAATCGGGGTAAAAACTGCAGCTGAGCTTATAAATAAATATGGAAATTTGGAAAAACTTTTAAAATCTACCCATGAAATTAAGCAAAACAAAAGAAGAGAAACGCTTATTGAAAATAAAGATAAAGCATTAATTAGCAAACAACTTGTAACCTTGAAGCATGATGCACCTGTTGAAAGAGCTTTAAATGAATTTCAATTAAAGGAGATTGATAAAGATAAACTTTACAAATTTTTAAGGGAAATGGAATTTAATAGATTATTAAGTTCAGCTATCTCAGCTTATGGTGAACCAAATTTAAGTGCAGCAAATAATATTGAAAAAACTGATGAAAAAATAAAAACTAAAGTTATTAACAAAAAAGAGTATTATCTCGTTACTGACCCAGAAGAGATTGATAAGTGGATAGAGGAGGCAGAAGAGGCGGGAGTGGTTGCAGTTGATACTGAAACAAGTTCACTAGATCCTCATCAAGCAGATTTAATTGGTGTTTCTTTAAGCTCTAAAATTGGTAAAGCTTGTTACATTCCAATAGGACATGAATCAAAAAAATGTATAAACAAAGATATAGTTTTAAAAAAACTCAAACCTCTACTCGAAGACCAAAGCATAAAAAAGATAGGTCAAAATATTAAGTTTGATTTTATCGTATTATTTAAAAATGGTATTAATATTACTTCAATGGAAGACACTATGCTTATGTCTTATGTGTTAGATGCTGGAAAGAATAGACATAATATGGATACTTTGTCAGAAATTCATTTAAACCACAAACCAATTGCTTTCAAAGATTTAGTAGGTACTGGAAAAAAAGAAATTAATTTTGGTTCTGTGGATATTGAAAAGGCAAAAGATTATGCAGCTGAAGATGCAGACGTAACTCTCAGATTGTACAAAAAATTTAATAAAAGTTTAAAAGAGGAGAAGATGGTTAATATTTATGAAGTATTTGAAAAACCAATGATAAAAATTTTGGCCTTTATGGAGATAAAAGGAATTAAAATTAATAATGAATTTCTTAAAATTTTATCTTCTAAATTCGAAAAGAAAATTGAAAAAATTCAAAAAGAAGTTTTTAAAATATCTAAAAAAGAATTTAATATCGCGTCTCCAAAACAGCTTGGAGAAGTTTTGTATAATGATCTTAAAATTTCAGATCTTAAAAAAACCAAAAAAGGAAGTTTTGCTACTAGTGCTTCTGTTTTAGAGGATCTTGCTTTTAAAGGTCATAAATTTCCACAATTAGTTCTTGATTGGAGACAGGTTTCAAAATTAAAAAATACTTATTCAGACTCTTTACCTGGGCATATTAATCCTCAAACAAAAAGAGTTCACACATCTTTTTTATTGGCAGCAACATCAACAGGAAGGCTAGCATCTAGTGATCCAAATTTACAAAATATACCTATAAAATCTGAAGACGGAAAAGATATAAGAAAAGCATTCATAGCTGAAAAAGGTCATAGTTTGATTTCTGCAGATTATAACCAAATAGAAATGAGAATTTTAGCTGATTTAGCTAATGTTAAAGAATTAAAAAAGGCTTTCAAAAACAATGAAGATATTCATTCTCTCACAGCCAGTCAAATATTTGATATTAAAATTGACAAAGTAAACCAAGACCAAAGGAGAAAAGCAAAAGCAATAAATTTTGGAATTATTTATGGTATATCACAATATGGTTTAGCTAAACAAATAAATGTCTCTAATTATGAAGCAGAAGAATTTTTGAATTCATATTTTGCTAGGTTTCCAGAAATTAAATTATACATGGATCAAACGATTAAGTTTTGCAGAAAAAGTGGTTATGTAATTAACATCTTTGGAAGAAAATCTCATTTTATGAATATTAATGATAAAAATTATAATGTTAGAAATTTTCAAGAGCGTGCTGCTATAAATGCTCCAATTCAAGGATCTGCATCAGAAATAATGAGATTAGCAATGATAAGATTAGAGAAAAGATTAAATGAACAAAAAAATAAAAAAATAAGAATGTTGCTACAAATTCACGACGAATTAATATTTGAGAGTCCAAAAGAAGAAGTAAATAGAATCAGTAAAATGATAATAGAAGAAATGTCCAGTGTGGTAAAAAGTGACCAGCATTCCTTTTCTATACCTCTAACTGTAGATTTAAATACTGGTGATAACTGGGGTGAACTTCATTAGATTTAATTTAATTGCCCAAATTAGAACAATTTAGTATTTTTATATCTAGTTATGCAGAAACAAGTAATTGCTTTAGTAGATGATGATCGAAATATCTTAACTAGTTTAAGTATAGCTTTAGAGAAAGAGGGTTTTAAAGTTCAAACCTATATTGATGGAGAAAGCGCCTTAATCGGTTTGACTAGAACTCCCCCGGATCTAGCAATAGTGGATATTAAAATGCCCAAAATGGATGGGGAGGAATTACTCAAAAAATTGAGAAAAAAAACTTCTTTACCAGTTATATTCTTGACTTCTAAAGATGATGAAATTGATGAGTTACTTGGTCTTAAATTAGGTGCCGATGATTTTGTAAAAAAATCAGGAGGTTTTTCAATCAAGGTATTAATAGAAAGAATAAGGGTCCAGCTTAGAAAAAAAGATACCAAAGATTCAATTGAAGAAAATAAAAGTATTATTTCTCATGGTAAACTAAAGTTAGATCCCTCACAATTGGAGTGCGAATGGGATGGTAAACAATTACCAGATAAACTGACAACAACAGAATTTTTATTAGTTAAAGAGTTAGCAAAAAGACCAGGAATTATTAAAGAAAGAGCTCAGTTAATGGACATTGCTTACAGAGAAGATACCGATATAGAAGATAGAACTATAGATAGTCATGTTAAAAGAATTAGAAAGAAATTTAAAAAGGTTGATCCCGAATTTTCAGCTATAGAGACAAGATATGGAAGTGGATATAGGTGGAATGTTAGCTAATGATCAACAAAATTCTTAAAAATTTATCTATCTTAAAAAAGTTTTTATTTATTAATTCAATTTTTTTTACTGTCATTGGATTATTTACATTTATTTATATAAAAAATGTACAGCCAAATTTGATAAAAAAAAAATCATCAAATCATATCGAAGTAATAAATAATACAATTGATAATTTAACTAGGTTAAATGTAAATTTTGTAGAGGAAGATATTAGACGCTTTTTATTTTCCACGAGATTTCTTTTTCAAAATCTTGATAGGGTTATTTTTTTTGATAATGAATTAAACTTAGTTGGAGATACTGATACATTAGATCTTGATCCTAGATCATTTTCAAAAAGGCTAGACACTATAGAATTAGAAATATTGAGCGAGAAAAAAACTAAGGAAATAACAGAAAAAAAAAATATAGATATTGGGAATGAAAATTCAGTCTCTTTAAATGATGTTTTATATAATTATGCTGGTTCAAAAAATTTTGGAATTCCTTTTACATTTACTCAAGAAGAATTCAATAAATTCAAATTAACTACAATTAAGAATGTAATGCTAAATGGTAAAAACATTGGTTACTTAGCAATAACTGAAAATGCAAATGATATCAAAGCTGCGATAGATGAGAGAGAAACATTTATCATTAGAACTGCGATAGCAGTTGGAATAGTAATATTAATTTTTTCATTTGTTCTTAATAGATATTTTTTAAAGCCAATAAAAAATTTAGTAAGTTATACAAAAACAATTAAGGATAAAAAACCAAAAACTACAAATATCGATTCATTAAAATTACGAAATGATGAATTGGGTTTACTCTCAAATTCTTTGGATGATATGACTTTAGAATTACAAAAAAGGATTTCTCATGCTGAAAATTTTTCAACAGATCTTGTACATGAGATAAGAAATCCACTTGCTTCATTAAAAAGTGCATCTGAAATTTTACATGACACAACTGATATTAATCAAAGAATTAAATTAATCGATATATTAAGTCATGATGTTCAAAGAATTGAAAGATTAATTACTGATTACTCACAAATATTAAAAGACGAAGTGGCTTTAAGTAAAGAAAAAATAAAAAAATTAGATATTGAACCAATCATTAAATCAGTTGTAGATGATTTTAATAATATTTATAAATTAAAAAGAGGAATAAAAATTTCTTATGAAAATGACAAAAAGAATAAATATTTTGTTAATGGTATAGAAAATAGAATTGAACAAATAGTTGCAAATCTCTTAGACAATGCAGTATCTTTTAGTGATGATAATAAAGAAATTTTAGTAAAAGTAACTAAATCAAGCGACAACAGGGTGCTTGTAAACATATTGGATGAGGGAGAAGGATTTAAAGAAAAGGATACAAAAAAAATATTTAATAGATTTTATAGTAATAGACCTGATAAATTTGGACAGCATTCTGGACTAGGTTTAAATATTGTTAAAAATTTAGTTGATTTGCATAACGCTACAATTATTGCTTCTAATAGAGTAGATCAAAAGGGTGCAAGCATGGAGGTTATATTTCCCAAAGTATAAAGAGTTCTATTGATTAATTAATCCTTTATTGCTAGAAGACCCCCCATGGAAGAATTCAAAGTAAAAGATATATCTCAAGCAGAATTTGGGCGTAAAGAAATTTCAATAGCTGAAAGTGAAATGCCAGGATTGATGGCTTTGAGAGAAGAATATTCAGGAAAATTACCCTTGAAAGGGGCAAAAATTATTGGCTGTCTTCACATGACAATACAGACAGCAGTATTAATAGAAACATTAGTAGATTTAGGAGCTGAAGTAAGATGGTCCTCTTGTAATATTTTTTCAACACAAGACCATGCGGCTGCAGCTATAGCAAAAGCAGGCATTCCTGTTTATGCGTGGAAAGGTGAAACTGAAGAGGAATATCTCTGGTGCATTAAACAAACAATTGTTGGAAAAAAAGACTGGAAGCCAAATATGTTGTTAGATGATGGAGGAGATCTTACAGCTATGATGCATAATGAGTATGCAGATCTATTAAGAGATGTAAAAGGAGTTTCAGAGGAAACAACTACTGGAATTAAAGCTCTTAACAAAATGGAAAAAGATAAGTCTCTGTTGCTTCCTGCGATTAATGTAAATGATTCTGTAACAAAATCAAAATTTGACAATTTATATGGGTGCAGAGAAAGTTTAGTAGACGGAATAAGAAGAGCCACAGATGTAATGATGTCTGGAAAAATAGCAATTGTAGCTGGTTTTGGCGATGTTGGAAAAGGAAGTGCTGCATCTTTAAGGCAAAGTGGAGCTAGAGTTTTAGTTACTGAAGCAGACCCAATTTGTGCATTACAAGCAGCTATGGAAGGTTATGAGGTTGTTCTTATGGAAGAAGCCATAAGCAAGGCCGACATAGTAGTGACGGCCACTGGCAACAAAGATATTGTTACAGCAGATCATATGAGAGATATGAAAGATAGAGCTATTCTTTGTAATATTGGTCATTTTGATAACGAAATACAAGTTGAAGCTTTGAAAAATTATAAATGGAGTGAAGTTAAACCTCAGGTTCACGAAATAGAACTTCCTAGCAAAAAAAGAATAATTCTTTTAGCAGAAGGAAGATTAGTAAATTTAGGTTGTGCCACTGGTCATCCTAGTTTTGTAATGAGTGCATCATTTACTAATCAAGTCATTGCTCAAATAGAACTTTGGAATAATCATAAAAATTATGAAAATAAAGTTTATGTATTGCCCAAACATTTAGATGAAAAAGTTGCAACTCTTCACCTTAAAAAAGTTGGTGCAAAACTTACAAAACTGTCTAAAGATCAAGCAGATTATATAAGCGTGGGAGTAGAAGGTCCTTTCAAACCAAATGCCTATCGCTATTAAAAGTGATACAATATTTTTATCTTCAGAAAACAATACAGAAGAATTAGCAAATAAAATTTTAAAAAAGATTAAAATTGGAGATATAGTTTTTTTATATGGTGAAATGGGAGTAGGTAAAACTACCTTCATAAGATATTTGATAAACGGGTTTCAAAAAAAAAATAAATTAGAACTATCAGAAGTAACTAGTCCAACTTTTAATATATTAAATGAGTACCAAATAAATCAAATTAAAATAAATCATTATGACTTATTTAGATTAAAATCCTCTGAAGAAGTTAAAAATTTAGGTTTATTTGAAGATACACAAAATTCAATTACTTTGATTGAATGGCCACAAATAATTAAAGAAAAACCAAAAAATTTGATAGAATTAAATTTTAAATATGAAGATGATCATAAAAAAAGATCTGTTCACATAAAGGGTCTAGATTAATCATTAATCAAATGGATAACATTAAAAACTTAAAAGTTATAAAAGGTGATGCATCATTTAGGAAATTTTTTAGAAAAAAAAATAAAAAATTTACCTCAATTTTGGTCTTTGCAAAAAAAGAAAAGTTTAAAAATTTGATTATTTATGACTCGATTAACAAAATTTTGAATAAAAATAAAATCTTAGCTCCAAACCTATATCGAGAAAATTATGATAAAAATTATATTGAAATTCAAGATTTTGGAGATGATACAATTTTTAAAATTTTAGGAAAAAGAGGAAAAAATAAATTTCAGTATTTTAAAAAAGTAATTAATATTTTAAATCAAATACAATCAATAAAAAATAGGAATACAATAAATTTTAAAAATAAAAAATATATAGTTCCAAAATATGATAAAAATATTCTAATTAAAGAGGCTAATTTCTTTTGTGATTGGTATGCAAAAAAAATATTACCAAAACGTAAAATGAAAAAGTTTGCCAAAGAATTTAAAAAGATAATAAAAAAATTAGTATTGAGTTTGAAGTTAAAGAATAATATTTTTGTTCATAGAGATTTTCATGTTTCAAATTTAATGTTAGTCAAAAATCGAATAGGAGTTATTGATAGTCAGGATGCCTTGATTGGAAATAAAGCATATGATCTAGCATCACTAGTAGATGACGTGCGTTTTAAAACATCAATAAAATTTAAAAATAAAATTTATAAATTTTATATAAGTAAGCAGATAAAATTAGATAAAATTAAATTTAAGAACGATTTTGAAATATTATCAATTCTAAGAAATCTAAAAATAATTGGAATATTTACTCGTCTTGCTATTAGGGATAGTAAAAAAAATTATTTAAAATTAATACCCTACGCTTGGAGCTTGATAAATTTAAGAATTAATAATGATAAAATATTTTTTGATTTAAGAGAACTTTTGAATCAAAACTTTAAAGGTAAAATAAAATGAAAATTAATACTGCACTAATACTATGTGCTGGACTTGGAAAAAGATTAAATCCTTTAACAAAAACAATTCCAAAACCATTGTTAGAACTAAACAATATAACAATGCTTGAGAATTGCATTAATCTTAATATTAAACTAGGGGTCACAAAAATCCTTCTCAATACATTTCACCTAGGTGACCAGATAATAAATTTCATAAAAAAAAAAAATTTTTTAATTGATATTCAAATAATAGAAGATGGAAAAAATATTTTAGATACTGGCGGAGGAATTTTAAATATGATTAATAGATCAAAAGATAAAGATTACTTTATCTTTAATCCCGATACATTATGGAATGAAAATTACATTAACGAGATAAATAAAATGGAAAGTTTTTATTTTTCAAATAAATTAAACAACTTACTTTTAGTTGCTAATAAAGAACTTAGTTTTGATAAAGATCTCCCAGGGGATTTTGAACTTAAAGAAAATTTTCTAAACAGAAGAGGCTCCAAAAATTTTATTTATATTGGTTGTCAAATTTTAAATAAGAACTTATTTGATGGTTACGAGGTAAAAAATTTTTCAATATTAGAAATTTGGAATAATTTATTAGATAAAAACAGTCTTAATGGATTTGAGACTTTAAATAAATTTTATCACTTAACAAACCTAAAAACTTTTAAAAAACTAGAAGATCTTTAGATCGCTCTATATCCAGGTACTCACAATTTTTTACTTCAATATTCTTATCTAACTCTATTAATAATGGATTGCCAGTTGGTATTTCTAACTTTGAGATTTCATTATTCCCTAATTTAAATAAATACTTACATAACGCTCTTATTGAATTTCCATGTGCAGATATCAAAATATTTTTATCAGATAGTTTTTTTTTTATTTCCTCCTCAAAATATTTAATAACTCTCTCATATGTATCTTTTAAAGACTCTGTATCAGGTATTATTTCTTTAGATATATCTTTATAGACTTGAATATTTAATGGATGATAAGGACTTTTTCTATCGAGTGGTGCAGGTTTTATTTCCCAAGATCTACGAAATTCTAATATTTTATTATCACCAATTTTTTTTGCCATTTCTTCTTTATTAAGACCTGTCAGTGCCCCATAATGTCTTTCGTTTAGTTGCCAAGCTTTTGTGAAATCTTTTTTTTCATTTAAGATTTTTTGTATTATCTTTAAAGTATCATTTGCCCTTAATTGTAAAGATGAATAATAATAGTCTATTTTAATATTTCTGCTTTTAATTAAAGAGCCTGCTTTCTCTGCCTCTAGTTTTCCAACTTCTGTTAGATTAACATCCACCCAACCAGTGAATTTTTTTTCAAGATTCCAGATACTTTGCCCGTGCCTTACTAATATTAAAAAACTCATATTGTTATTTTTAGAATATATTTATAAATAAAACTATATAATTAAATGAAAAAATTTTTTTCTAAATATAAAATAATTTTTTACTTTCTTAACTTTTTTTTAATTTTTCTTTATCTATTTCCAGGAAGTTTATTAGGGTTCATTATATATGATAATATAAATAAACAACCTCAAATAACCTCAGATTTTATTATCTCTTCGAATCATTTTTATGTATTTTTTATAATTTCATTTATAGGTTTGCTTAGTTTTGTTAAGGAAAGACAAATTAAGCCTTTATTAATTTATTTAATTTCCCTATCAATAATTATAGAATTTTTTCATCTTTTCATACCTGAAAGGAGTTTTCAGTGGTCGGATTTATTTGGAAATTTATTTGGCGTCATCGTTGTAATTGTTATCAATAATCTTATAAATAAATATGGTCTTTTTAAAAAATAATTTAATAATTCTAATTTTATTTATATTGACTGGATGTTCGTCAATTCCCAAAAATACAGCTAATAGCTGTTCAATTTTTAATGAAAGATATCTTTGGTATCAACACACTAAAAAAGTAGAAAAAAAATGGGGAACACCTATTTATATTCAATTAGCAATTATTAAAATGGAGTCTGATTTTGATTGGCTAGCTAAGCCGGCAAGACAAAAAATTTTTAAAGTAGTACCTTATAAAAGACCCTCAAGCTCTTTTGGCTATTCTCAAGCAGTTAAGGGAACCTGGAGTCAATATAAAAAAGAAACAGGAAATAAATTAGCTACCAGAGTGAGATTTAAAGATAGTGTTGATTTCATTGGTTGGTATACAAACAAAACTGAAAAAATTTTAAAAATTTCAAAAAAAGATGCATTTAAACAATATCTTGCTTACCATGAGGGATGGGGAAATTTTAAACACTATAAGAAAAATAAAAAAGTAATTAAATTAGCAAAAAAAGTAGAGAAACAATCTATTTTATATAAAAAACAATTATCTAAATGTGTAAATAATCTTAATAAAAATAAATATATTATTTTTTAGATAATTCTTTTTTAAGCTCTAAATCTATAAAGTCGATTCTTTTAGTATTTTTTGCTAATGCTAGATACATTGTTGGAGTTACATATAAAGTAAAAAAGGTTGAGATAATCATTCCACCTAATATAGTTGACCCTACTGCTAGTCTTGAACCTTCACCAGCACCTGGACCAATATTTCCAATAATTAGAGGCATCATTGCAATCATTGTACTTAAAGAAGTCATGATAATCGGTCTAAATCTAACTGCACAAGCATCTTTAACAGCATTTTCAATACTTTTCCCTGTAGTTCTAATCTGATTAGCATAGTCAACGATTAAAATACTGTTTTTAGTTGAAATACCAATGAGAATTATTAAAGCAATTTGAGAAAAAATATTTACTGAGCTATTAAGAAACAAAATAAATACTAATCCGCCAAAAATTGCTAATGGGACTGTTAAGATAATTATAAACGGATGTATGAAAGAATTAAAAGTTGCTGCCATCACTAAATAAGCAGTCAGCAAAGCCAAAGCAAATATTATAAATAGTTCATTGCTGGTTTCTTTTATCTCCTCTGACTTTCCTTTCCAAGTAATTTGATTTTCTGGAGCTAAATCAGCCATTATATTTTCAAGGAATTTTATTGCCTCTGCCAAAGTATAACCCTCATTAATATTTGCTGAGATAGTCACTGCTCTTTGTCTATTATATCGAGCCAGTTGTTTAGCAGATCCTTCATCTTTAAAACTAACAAGATTTGCCATGGAAATTAGTTTTCCATTAGTCTCGGAACGTACAAAAATTTTTGAAATTCCATCTTTATTTCTTCTATCAGATAAATATTGCTGAACTACAATTGGATACTCTTTACCTAACTTATTAAAAGTTGTTATTTTTTTACCTCCATAAAGAGTCTCAAGAGTTTCACCTATTGTTTTAGTTGAAACCCCTAAATCTTTAGCTTTATTTTTGTTAATTATTAATTTTACCTCAGGTTTATTTCGATTGTAATCTGACTCAATTCTTGAAAGGTTTTTATTTGATCTAAGTTTTCTTATTACTTCTTTTTGGATTTTTTCTAATTCATTGTAAGTATTTCCATAAATTACCATTTGAACAGGTTTGTTGTAGTTAGATACTCTTATTGATTGTGGTGATATAGGAAAAGCTAAAGCTTGAGGCAAAGTAACAATTTTTCCAATCGCTTCTCTCAAAACAACTTGCTGACCTTTTTTTCTATTTTTCCAGTCATCTAATAGAGCAATGATTATAAAACTATTGTATGAATTTGCCGAACTTCCAAAACCTGGAACTCTCATTATGAACCTGGAATAAGGACTATCCTCCGCTTGAAGAAGAGGAAGTAGTCTTGCTTCAACTTTTTGAGCTTGTTCCTGAGTATATTCAAAAGAACTTCCCTCATCTGTTGCTCCAATTATTAAATACGCTCCACGATCTTCAACAGGTAATAACTCTTTTTTCGAAAAGCTAAATAATAAAACAGACGAAATGATTATAAATATAATGAAAATACTTACAGATTTAGTTTTATTAACAACGAGATCTAGAGTTTCTTTATAAAAACTTGCAAAATTTAAGAAAATTTTTTCAAATTTTTGAATAAAAATCTTTTTTGTTCTTTTTTTATATAAAAATTTACTTGCAAGCATTGGAGATAAGGTCAGTGCAACAAAGGATGATACAACTATAGAAAAAGATAATGCAATTGCTGTTTCTTTAAACAATGTTCCCGATATACCCTCTATAAAAATCAGTGGAAGAAATACAGCTACCAAAATTAAAGTAGTAGCTACAATTGCAAAAGAAATCTGCCTAGAACCTTTGTACGCTGCAATAAGAGGTGTTTCACCATTTTCTATCCTTCTATAAATTGCATCAGTCATAATCACCGAGTCATCAGTAATTATGCCTATAGCTAAAATAAAACTTAAAAGAACAAAAATATTTATTGATAATCCAAAAATATACAAACCTAAAAATGAAGCTATTAAACTAACTGGTAGTGCAATAGCGGGCACTATAACCGCCTTAAGATTCCCCAAAAATAAATAAATTATTAAGACAACTAAAATAAAAGCAATTACCAGAGTTTTATATACTTCTTCAATCGCAGCTTCTACATAATTGGCTCTATTAAAAGAAACTCTTAAATCTAACTCCTTCGGTAGAGATTTTTTAACTTCTGTAATTCTTTTTTTTATGTTGTTCGAAAGTTCAACTGTGGATGCTCCACTTCTCGCATAAATACCAATTCCAACAGTTTTTAAATTTATTTGATCTTTTGTTTGCGCTTTAAAAAGAGTCTTCTCTGAAACTGGACCAAATTCTATGTTCGCAACATCTGACAATAAAATAACTTTGTTGTCAGTTTTTTTTATAGGCAATTGTTTAATTGAGTCAATGTCATTATATGATTTGTCTAAATTAAGAGTAAGGTCAATGTTATCTGCCTCAAGAGTACCTGCAGGAAGACTAATATTTTCTCCACGTAATGCAATCTCAACTTCTTGAATCGTTAAATTATTTGCTGCTAATCTTATTGGATCTACCCAAACTCTAATACTCAATTCCCTTAATCCACCTACTCTTATTCTTCCTACATTTTTAACACTCGAAAATTGATCAATTAAGAAACGTTCAGCATAATCTCCTAATTCCAAATCACTCCAAGTAGATGAAGATAAAGATAACCACATTGTTGTAGTAAAACCTGCCGCTCTTTTTAAAATTTGAGGAGGATCAGACTCAGACGGTAGGTTATCAACAACTCTTGCAACCCGTTCTCTGATGTCATTTGCAGCATTATCCAAGTCTATACTTGTATCAAATTCAATATTTATAGTACTTCTCCCATTTTCAGATTTAGAGTCGATGTTTTTAATACCTTCTGCTCCCCCAATTACATCTTCTACAACCTGAGTTACCTCCTGATCCACAACAGAGGCTGAAGCAGATTTATAATCTACCTGTACTTGAACTACAGGAGGCTGGATGCCATTAGGAAGTTCTCTTACTGGCAATTTCCAAAAAACAAATAAACCAAAAATAATTAAAATCAAGGACATCACCCATGAAACTGTAGGTCTTTTAATGCTTAATTCTGTAATAAACATTTATTTACTTATAGGTTTGATTTTTCCTCGAGGTCTTACTTTTTTTAAACCCTCAGCTACAATAGTATCTCCTTCTTTTAGTCCAGAGATAATTTCAATATTTTTATTAGATCGAACACCAGTATTCACCTCAACTTTATTTACAATATTATTGTCAGTAATTTTGTAAACAAATGACTTATCACCTTCAATCATAACACTTGTATCAGGAACACCTAATGCGTCTCTTAAGTTGAATTTTACACTTACTTCCAACAGAGAACCTGAGATTAATTCTAAGTTTTTATTTTGAACTTTGATTCTAGATAATAAACTTCTTGTATCTGCATTAATTCTACTTGAAACAAAATCTATTTCGCCTTGAAAAGTTTTATCTCTATAACTAGATATTTTAACATCTACTGGCAATCCCTTCTTTATTGATGCTGAATAGTTTTCAGGAATTTTAATATCTGAGTATATTGTCGAATTATCATCAAGTGTTATGATAAATATATTGTTTGAAACAAGTATATCTTCGGTTAGACCAGTATATCCTAATACACCATCAAATGGAGCTAGGATGTTTCCACTTTTTAATTTTATTAAAATTTCTCCTTTTTTCACAAAATCTTTTAAATTTAGATCTTCATAGAGATCGTCTTTTTTAATTTTGAAAGTTTTTGATCTTTTTGATACAGCTGTTCCAAACGTCTCTATTTTTTCTGAAAAATCTTTTTTTACAACTTCCGTAACTATTACTCCAGGAGGAGGTCGTTTACTAAATTTTTTTTTGAAATGGTTACCAATTAGTGTTCTTCCAATAATTACTAATGCTATTATTAAAAAAAATATTGATATTATTGAAATAACTTTTGTAGATCTTTTCATATTTATCTTAAATTATGCCGTATTCCGCCCAAGAGCCATCATAAATACAAGGGTGATATTTATCATTTATTAGAGAATAAGCTAGTGCCAAAACACACGCAGTTACACCAGAACCACAAGAAAAAACTAAATTCTTTTGATTCTTACTTTTCAAACATGATTCAAAAATAATTTTAAGTTCTTCTTTATTTTTGAATGTTTTGTCATCGTTTAAACATTCATGAAAAGGTATACAAAAAGAATTTTGAATATTTCCACTTCTTAAACCTTTCCTAGGTTCTGAAACTTTTCCTTCAAATCTTTCCTTGCTTCTTGCATCCACAACACTAAATTTTTGCACTTTAATATTTTGATCAATTAATTTTTTATTCTTTACTAATTCTTTTTTTTCTAAACTTTTGTAATCTGAAACTTTAACATTAGTTAAATCATCAGTAGTCTCCTTTTTTTCTGCTGCCCATTTTCTCAGTCCACCATTTAAAACGTAAACTAATTCAGGAGAATGTCCGAAATATATAAAGTTAAACCAACATCGACAAGAACTTATTACATCTGAATTATCGTAAATGACTATTTTGTCCTCATTATTAATTCCCATTTCAGAAACTATTTTTTCCCAATCTGATTTTTCTACCAACATATGAGGAAGATTAGTATTTTTTTTAGAGTTTTTATCTAAATCAAAAAAAATAGCATTAGAGATATGTTGTTTTTTGTATTCTTCAAAACCCACTCTATTGGTTTGAGGCATATGCCAAGAACAATCAATTATTTTAACGCTATTAAGATTTTTTTCTAGCCAATCTGTTTCTACTAAAGACATTCTATCTTTTTTCTAAATATTTTTGATGATATTCTTCAGCAGGACAATAATTTTTAAGTAAAGAGATTTTAGTCACAACTTTTCCAGATAATCTTTCATTTGTTTCATTTAATATTTCCTCAGCTAAAATTTTTTGTTTATTATTAAGATAAAAAATTTCACTTCTATATTGTGTTCCAAAATCTGGCCCCTGAGAATTTAAAGTAGTTGGATCATGAATTTGGAAAAAAATTTTAAGAATTTTTTTATAACTTATAATTTTTTCATCAAAATCAAGTTTAACAACTTCAGCATGGTTTGTATTACCGGAACAGACTTCCTTATATGTTGTTGTAGGGCTATTGCCTCCACAATACCCAACTTCTGTTTTGATAATTCCTTCAATTTTGCTAAATTTAATTTCTGGTCCCCAAAAACATCCAAGTGCTAAAACTGCTATTTCCATTGATTATAAGTAAAATTAATTTACAAATTATTCTTATGTTAAGTAAAAATCAATTAGGCTTTTTGTACATGTTTATGTCTGTTTGTGCCTTTTCTGTTATGGATGTAATAGTAAAATGGTCTACAGATTACCCGATTGGGCAAGTTCTTTTTTTTAGGGGTTTTTTTGGAATAATTTTTTATTTTTTTATAATTCCTAAAGAAAGGTTACATAATTTTTATGTTACTAAAAGGGCAGGACTTCATTTTTTGAGATGTCTATCTGGCTTAATTGCTTTAGTAGCTATTTTTATTGCTCTCAGGAGTTTACCATTAGCGACAGTGGTAAGCATATCTTTTGCAGCTCCTATTTTTACAACTATTTTTTCAATTTTTTTACTCCATGAAAAAGTAGGAATGTTTAGATGGCTAGCTGTTATTGTTGGGTTTGTAGGTATTTTAGTTATTACTGAGCCTGGAATTTCATCTTTAAATATCTATTATATTTTTCCAATAATTTTTTGCTTGGGACTTTCATATGTTGCAATAGCAATAAGACAACTATCAACTTCAGAACCTGTATGGCTCATTTCTTTTTATTTTTCTTTAGCCATAACCATTCTTAGTTTCTTTACAATACCCCAAGGATGGGTAATGCCTGATTTTAAAGATTTCTTATTGTTATCAATGGTTGGTGTATTCGGTGGAGTTGCAAATTTATGGTTAAGTCAGTCATTTAAATTATCTGAGGTGTCTTTAGTCACACCACTTAAATATTTAGGTTTAGTTTTTGCAATTTTTTTTGGTTACTTTATTTGGAATGAAGTACCAACAATTAAAACATTATTTGGAGCTGCTTTGGTTATAATTTCTACAATGATTATTTTTAGAAGAGAAATTTATAAAAATAAAATTACTACTTCGAAAATAAATAATGACTAAAGTTCCAAAATATTGGAACCAAGCAAAAAAGTATTTATCAAAAAAAGATAAAATAATGTCTAAATTGATTAAAAATTATCAAAGTCCATCAGAGACTATTTTAACATCTCGAAGAGATATTTTCTTTTCTCTTTGTAAAAGTATTATAGGGCAACAAATTAGTGTTGCTGCAGCTGACTCTGTTTTTTTAAAGTTTAAGAGTAAGTGTAAAAATAAGATTAATGCTAAAACTGTTTCAAAATTAACTTTTTCCCAAATAAAAAAATGTGGTTTAAGTCGTCAAAAAGTTTTAGGTATAAAGAGTCTTGCTAATCAAATACTTGATAAGTCGTTTAATCCAAAACTATTAAATAAAATGACTGATGAAGAAGCTATAAATTATTTATCTAATTTGAGACAGATAGGAAGATGGTCTGCTGAGATGATACTACTTTTCACATATAATAGATCTAACATTTGGCCAATTCAAGATATCGGTCTTTTGAGAGCAATTTCAAAAAACTATAAAAAAAAATATTTACCGCCTGACAAATTTGTTAACTTACTTAAAAAAAGATTCTCTCCTTATTGTTCTGTTGCTACATGGTATTTGTGGAGAAGTATTGACCCTATGCCAATACAGTATTAGCTACCCTCTATAATCTGGTGGTGCCTAACAACTGTGTCTTTCAATAGATTATGTGCTTCTTGGTATTCTGTAGAATAAAAAAATATTTTAGCTTGATTGAAAGAAGAAAATTCTATGATTGCTGTTCTTACAAATTCATTACCTTCAGTAGTTATCTTGTTTCCACCTCTTACTAGAAATTTTCCATTATATTTTTCTACCGCCTCTCTAGCCTTTAATGCGTAATTTTTTAAGGCGTCATCATCTTTAATACTCTCATAAACGCTTACAATATAACCTTTCATAGTAATCCAATTTGCTATTAAATTTTTTTTTACTTTTATTTATTTATATAATAAAAACTTTCATGGCAGACAAATTAATTATAAGTTTTAACGAATACACCAAAATTGTAGAGAAATTAGCATTACTAATTCATAAAAATTATAAACCTACAGTTCTCATCGGAATTATGAGAGGGGCAGCCCCGATAATAGATATTTTGTCTAGAATTTTGAAATTACCGATAGCTTATATAGTAATTCAAAGTTATTCAGGAAAAGGCATGCAAGATAAACAGGGAGAACTAATGTTTGCTCGGGAAATAAGTTCTTTAGCAAATAATGAGGATTTTAGTAGAGTGCTATTAATTGATGATTTATCTGATACAGGATTAACATTGAATAAAAGTATTGAATGGTTGAAAAATTATGGTCCAACTAAAGATTACATTAAAGAAGTTAAGACAGCTTGTTTGTGGAAAAAAAAATCATCTTCTTTTGAGCCAGATTTCTGTCCGGTTAAGCTTGATTCAGACCCTTGGATTGTTCAGCCTACAGAACATTATGAAGAATTATCTATTAAGAAAATTGAAGAAAAATTAAATAGGGCTAAAATTAATTAGCCCTATTTTATAAAATATTTAAGCAACAACAAAGCTGATAAAACTCAAAATTGCAATAACCCAAATTGCTGGAGAAGTTGTTGAAAACTTACCAGTAAATATTTTGATTAATGCATAAGAGATAAATGCTAATGCAATACCATTGCTAATGCTATAGGTCAAAGGCATTGCTATCATAGCCAATACAGCTGGTGCAGACTCTGATATATCATCCCATTCTATATCAGTAATGTTTCTTACAAACAAAACAGCGACATATAAAAGGGCAGCACCATCTATTTCTTTAGGAAGACTTGTTGCAAGAGGCGAAAGAAACAAGCATGCAAGAAACAAAACACCAATTACTAACGATGTCATTCCCGTTCTACCGCCCGCTTTAACTCCAGCACCAGACTCAACATAACTTGTGACTGTCGTTGTGCCCATTAAAGCTCCAGCAACAGTTCCAACACTATCTGACATCATCGCTTTTTCTATGTCTTGTACTTTTCCATCTTTACCAACTTTACCAGCTACATTGGCAACTGATGTTAAAGTTCCTGCTGTATCAAAAAAATCTATAAACAATAAAGTAAAAATTACAGTAGACATTCCTGCCGTAAATGCTGCAGTCAAATCAAAATCCATTAGATAAGTCATTGGAGGTATACTTCCAACAACACCATTAAATTTTGCTAACCCAGAAGCCCAGGCAATAATACTAAAAGCTATAATACCAATAATTATATTTCCTTTAACATTAAGTTTTTCCATAACAATCATTGAAACGAAAGCAAGACATCCTAAAATGATTAAAGGATTTTTGATATCCCCTAAAGTTACTAAGGTAACAGGATGATCAGCAACTACTCCCATTATTTCTAATCCTATAATTGCAAGGAAAAGACCTATTCCAGCTCCTATGCCAAGTTTTAGACTTTTTGGAATTGAATTAATTAACCAAGCTCTTATCGGCGTTAGTGAAATAATTAAAAACAATACACCTGCAACTAAAACTGCACCTAGTGCTGCTTGAGGGGTATATCCCATCCCTGCAACTACTCCAAATGCTACAAAGGCATTAATTCCCATACCGGGAGCAAGACCAACAGGCCAAGTTTTTCCATAAAAAGCCATGATAAAGCATGCAAGTGCAGTTGCTACAATCGTAGCAGTAAAAACCGCCCCAAAATCAAAGAAACCTTTTTCTGGTCCCGCAAATTCTCCTGACAATATAAATGGGTTTAAAAACATGATGTAAGCCATTGTTAAAAAGGTTGTAACTCCAGCAATTACTTCAGTTTTAAAATTAGTTTTATGTTTTTTATATTCAAAATATTTTTCTAACATTTTTCCTCCTATAATCTTTTCTTCGTATTCGATTCTTCTAATAAATACTTGGAAAAATCTTATCTTATTCACATAATTCAACTTAGAAGTTTATATTTATGCATTGTTTAAGTTGTTATTATTTAAAATGAGAAATTTTAAATTTATTATCTTAACTATATTTTTATCTTTTATAATTTCAGGGTGTCAAACTATCAAAAACAAAACCGATGCCATTGTAGAGAAAGAAAATCAAACATTAAGTAAATATATAGGTAAATCAACAAATATACTTAAAATGGATTTAGGCAATCCTAATGAAGATTTTAAAAATGAAAAAGGAAATTTAGTTCTAGTTTATAATACTAAAAAATATGGGATACCATGTGAGAGAAGATTTGAAATTAATTCAAATTCTACTGTGATAGGATTTGTTTCTAATGGATGTTTTTAAGTTTACTTGCGGAGAGATTATCCCCGCAAGTAAGGAGTTACTTATTTTATATCAATAAGTTTTTTCTTTTTATGTTCTGGAACAATTCTTTCACAAGATATTGTTAAAAGACCATCTTTAAGTTCAGCACCATTTACTTTAACATCATCTGCGATGGTAAATGATCTTGCAAATTGTCTTTGAGAAATACCTTTGTGAATTATTTCCCCATCTGCATTTTTATCCTCAGATTTATTAACTTGTTTAGTTCTTACAGTTAATAAATTATCCTCAAACTCAACTTCAACATCTTTTTTGTTAAAACCAGCTAATGCAAGCTCTATAGCATAATTGTCTTTGCCTGCCTTCCTTATGTTGTATGGAGGGTAATTTGATTGCATTGTCAAAGCACCATTTCCCAACATATTTTCAAATTGGTCAAACATGTCGTCAAAGCCAATTGAAAAAGGTCTGAGTGAGTTAAATATAGATAAATCCTTACTTGTCATAATATTCTCCTTTGTTAAGCAAGTTTATTTTTGCAAGCCCCATAAGGCGACTTACTAAACTGATATAATAACTAGTTTTTTTTTTTCAAGACTGGTCAATTAAATTTTTTTAGAAATTTTTAGAGCAAACGCATAATCTAGAGCAATTTCCTCGATCGCACCATCTCTTCCAGATTTACCACCGTGACCAGCGTTCATCTCTGTCTTTAAAAGTAATAAATTATTATCTGTTTTTAAATCTCTTAATTTGGCAGTGAATTTTGCAGGCTCGTCAAATAAAACTCTATTGTCGCTTAGACTAGTTGTAATTAACATATGTGGATAATCCATTTTCTTAATATTATTATATGGAGCATATGAAAATATATAATCAAAGTGTTCTTTATTATCCTTAGCGTTTCCAAATTCATCAAATTCACCAATAGTTAATGGCAAAGAATGGTCTAAATTAGTAGTTAAAGAGTCAACAAAAGGCACAGCCATAATAATTCCTAAGAATAATTCTGGAGCCTTATTTACTGCAGCTCCCATTAACAAACCTCCAGCAGAACCACCCATTCCAATTATTTTCCCTCTACTGGTGTATTTTTTTTTAATTAAATATTTTGCTGCAAATATATAATCTTCAAAAGTATTTTTTTTATTAGTAAGCTTTCCTTCCTTCCACCATTTCATACCTTTTTCCATTCCACCTCTTATATGAGCAGTCGCCCAAATAATATTTCTATCTATTAGGCTTATTCTTGTAGAGGAAAAACCAGGACTCATTGAATTTCCATAGGAGCCATAGCCATATAGTAATACATTAGCTGATCCATCTAATTTAGTCTTTTTATGTCTTGTTATTGTAATAGGCACCGATCTTCCATCATGAGATTTGAACTCAACTCTCTCTACAATATAATCATCTGAATTGTGTCCTGAGGGTATGATTTGTTCTTTTACTAACTTCCTAGACTTATTTGAGAGATTATATAAATATACTCTTGAAGGGGTTTTAGGACTAGAATATCCAATATAAATTTCGTCAGTATTTTTATCTTTTTGTCTCAAAGAAATATTAGGTACACAAACTTTTTCATCAGAAAAAATTAATTCTTCTTCTATTCCATTAGATATATTTCTTACAAATAATTTATCTAATGCATTAGATGTTTCTGATCGAATTATCCAATCTTTTAAAAATACACACCCACCAATCAAAACCTCATTTTTTTCTCTGATAAAAGGTTTCCAATTTTGATTTTTTAAGCTTTCAGAAATATCTATTTTAAAATCTTCTGCCTCCTCGTTAGTATGATTATAAAACTTATTATCCCAAGAGCTTATTGAGTATAGAATACCTCTTTTTCTCTCTTTTATTAGTTTTGGTTGTGGTTTTTTCTCGTTAACTTCAAAATAGTATTGTTCAGATGTATTATGATCAGATGTAGAAATGAAATAATATTTTTCGTCTGAACTTAAGCCAATTCCAACAGTGAATGCATCACTTTTTTCCTCAAAAATTAATTCATCAGGATCTTTAAAATTTCCAATTTCATGTCTAAAAATTTTTCTAGCTCTATGATTCTCATCTAATTTTGAATAAAAAATATATTTATCATCTAAGCTAAAAAGAATACTTCCAGATGTATCAATAATTTCTTTAGTAATTATTTTGTTATTGGCAATATTTCTAATGAATATTGTATAGTATTCAGATCCTTTTATATCCAAGGAATATGCAAGATATTTATCATTATGACTGACTTCAAGATCACCAATACCAAAATATTCTACACCTAGTTTTTCTTTTTCTTTATCTCCATTCCAAATTTCTTCAATTTCATTTGTATCTATCTTTTTCCTTAGTTTGATTGCATAGTTGCCTTCAACAGTAGTTTTTGTCCAATATTCAAAAGTATGATCTTTATAAGGAAGAGATTCGTCATCAAGTTTTATTCTCCCTTTAATTTCACTAAACAATTTTTTTTGTAAATCTTTTGTATCTTTTAGATGATACTCCGTATATTCATTTTCCTCATTCAACTTCAGGATTTAATTTATTTTTATCCTTTAAAACTTCTAGAATATTTTTTTGGTGTATCCAGCTATAATTATCTTCCCAAGTAGTGTTGTGACAAGATTTTATTTCTGGTTTTTTTCTAAGTTGTGGTACTTTCATACTCGAGAAGAACTATATGAATATAATAATTTATACAGTATTAATATTGACTATTTTCTATTTTCTACTGAAATTAGTCAGCAATATTTCGTCTAAAAAGATATCAAAAAGTCTTAGGGTCCTAATAATAATAGGATTAATAATTTTAGCAATTTTATTTGCTATTGGAGGTAAATTTTTGCTAACTTTGCCTCTTACATTAGCAAGTTTAGCTTTATTAAAATTAAAGGGTTTGTCTTTATTTCAGATGATATCACTTTTTAGATTAATTCAGACTTTAAGAAGGTCTGGAAGATTTTCTTTTAATCAATCAAATTCAAATAATGTTTCGTCCATATCTATTTCTGAAGCATACAAAATTTTGAACTTAGATATGAATAAAAAGATTACCAAGGAGGATGTAAATAAGGCTTATGTTAAAATTCAAAAAAAAATTCATCCTGATATTTCTCCTGAGACATCACGATTATCTTCAATTGTAAATGAGGCAAAAGATTTAGTATTAAAAGATATCTCTTAATTGATAATTTCAATAAATTTATCAAATATTTTTTGTGGATTAATTTTTTCTTTCCCTTGTGTATTATGAGTAACTGTTTGTTCTCCATCTGGAATGATTGGAAACATTTTGGAATTATAATTTCCATAAATTAATGGCGTATCTGCCATCAGAGTTATAGTTTTAACACCTAAAGCTGCAGATAAATGACTAAAACTAGTATCATTACAAATTGATAAATTGCAACTTTTAATCAAAGGTAAAATTTCTTTAATCGACAAATTGTCTAAGGGTTTACAAAGACTCCCAAATTTAGAATTAAGTATTTCATTTAATATAGTTTGTTCCTCTTTATCTTTTCCTGTTGCTAAAAGAAAATTACAACTTTTTATTT
>CACHOW010000017.1 GCA_902581695.1 uncultured Pelagibacteraceae bacterium
AAAAATTTGAAATATGATTTCCATTAAATTGAATTTAAAGTAGTAATTTAACTTAGATCTGGAAATTATCAAAAAAAACGTTGGTATTTAAGGTTTTTTTAACTCTTTTTTTTGCTTAAACGCTTGATTTCCTTTAATTTTAGCCTATAAGCATCGTCTTTCTCAAGATATTATTGTTAACACAATAAATTAGTGAGGATTATTGGGCTTTTTTAGTCCAATTAGCTATTTAAAAAGTAAAAATTTAAGAAGAGAAGTGTGGACGGTTAAGGTTACCAAAATTTGTCGTACACACTTCAACATTATATAAATTTTATTCTTAGAATTTATATAGAAGCTAGTGTGCGCCGTTTTTAAACTTGAGAGTTTGATCATGGCTCAGAACGTACGCTGGCGGCACGCCTAACACATGCAAGTCGAACGAAGTAGCAATACTTAGTGGCAGACGGGTGAGTAACATGTAGGTATCTACCCTATGGCCTGGAATAACACGAGGAAACTTGTGCTAATACCGGATAAGTCTTTACGGAGAAAGCTTTATGCACCATTGGATGAGCCTGCACTTGATTAGTTTGTTGGTAGGGTAATGGCCTACCAAGACTATGATCAATAGCTGATTTGAGAGGATGATCAGCCACATTGGGACTGAGACACGGCCCAAACTCCTACGGGAGGCAGCAGTGGGGAATCTTGCACAATGGAGGAAACTCTGATGCAGCGATGCCGCGTGAGTGAAGAAGGCCCTTGGGTTGTAAAGCTCTTTCGTCGGGGAAGAAAATGACTGTACCCGAATAAGAAGGTCCGGCTAACTTCGTGCCAGCAGCCGCGGTAATACGAAGGGACCTAGCGTAGTTCGGAATTACTGGGCTTAAAGAGTTCGTAGGTGGTTGAAAAAGTTGGTGGTGAAATCCCAGAGCTTAACTCTGGAACTGCCATCAAAACTTTTCAGCTAGAGTTTGATAGAGGAAAGCAGAATTTCTAGTGTAGAGGTGAAATTCGTAGATATTAGAAAGAATACCAATTGCGAAGGCAGCTTTCTGGATCAATACTGACACTGAGGAACGAAAGCATGGGTAGCGAAGAGGATTAGATACCCTCGTAGTCCATGCCGTAAACGATGTGTGTTAGACGTTGGAAATTTATTTTCAGTGTCGCAGCGAAAGCGATAAACACACCGCCTGGGGAGTACGACCGCAAGGTTAAAACTCAAATGAATTGACGGGGACCCGCACAAGTAGTGGAGCATGTGGTTTAATTCGAAGATACGCGCAGAACCTTACCAACACTTGACATGTTCGTCGCGACTTTAAGAGATTAAAGTTTTCGGTTCGGCCGGACGAAACACAGGTGCTGCATGGCTGTCGTCAGCTCGTGTCGTGAGATGTTGGGTTAAGTCCCGCAACGAGCGCAACCCTCACTTTTAGTTGCCATCATTAAGTTGGGCACTCTGAAAGAACTGCCAGTGATAAGCTGGAGGAAGGTGGGGATGACGTCAAGTCCTCATGGCCCTTACGTGTTGGGCTACACACGTGCTACAATGGTATTTACAACAGGAAGCAAAACGGCGACGTTTAGCAAATCCTTAAAAAATACCTCAGTTCGGATTGCACTCTGCAACTCGAGTGCATGAAGCTGGAATTACTAGTAATCGTGGATCAGCGTGCCACGGTGAATGCGTTCCCGGGTCTTGTACACACCGCCCGTCACACCATGGGAGTTGGTTCTACCTTAAGGCAAGGCTTCAAAACCTTGACCACGGTATAGTCAGCGACTGGGGTGAAGTCGTAACAAGGTAGCCGTAGGGGAACCTGCGGCTGGATTACCTCCTTTCTAAGGATGAATGAAAAGAAATTTTCATTCTAAATAATATACAGGTTAATGTTGACCGTCCTCATTTCTCTTCTTAAAGTAGTGTTTCTCTTGCATAGGGGCCGGTAGCTCAGTTGGTTAGAGCACACCCTTGATAAGGGTGGGGTCGAAAGTTCGAGTCTTTCTCGGCCCACCAATTCTTAACCTAAGGGGGATTAGCTCAGCTGGGAGAGCGCCTGATTTGCATTCAGGAGGTCAGCGGTTCGATCCCGCTATCCTCCACCAAAACACTTAGTTATAAAAATTGTAAATAAAAAATAATAATTAATATCAATATCTATATCCGAACATTAGTAATGTTATTAGCTAATGTTCAAACAAAATTTGATTCAACACAGAATTTTTTTCTGTGCATAAATCAAGCGTTTAAGGGCGTGTGGCGGATGCCTTGGCACTGAAAGCCGATGAAGGACGTGATATACTGCGATAAGTTTCGGGGAGCTGTATGTAAGTTTTGATCCGAAAATTTCCGAATGGGGAAACCCACCACTTTATGTGGTACTTTAAACTGAATACATAAGTTTAAAGAGACAACCTGGAGAACTGAAACATCTAAGTAACCAGAGGAAAAGAAATCAATTGAGATTCCGTTAGTAGTGGCGAGCGAAAACGGAATAGGCCAGTAATTTTATTAAAAAAATTTGAATAGTTTGGAAAAGCTAACCACAGAGGGTGATAGTCCCGTATGAGTAATGTTTAACAAAATTTTTGAGTAAAGCGGGACACGTGAAATCCTGCTCGAATATAGGGGGACCACCCTCTAAGCCTAAATACTCTTCAGTGACCGATAGTGAACTAGTACCGTGAGGGAAAGGTGAAAAGAACCCCTATTAGGGGAGTGAAATAGAACCTGAAACCGCATGCCTACAATCAGTCGAAGCTCTTTTTAGAGTGACGGCGTACCTTTTGTATAATGGGTCAGTGACTTAATTTATTAAGCAAGCTTAAGCCATCTAGGTGTAGGCGTAGCGAAAGCAAGTCTTAATAGGGCGAATAGTTTAATGAATTAGACCCGAAAACGAATGAGCTTACCATGAGCAGGTTGAAAGCAAGGTAACACTTGCCGGAGGACCGAACCAGTTGACGTTGAAAAGTCTTTGGATGACTTGTGGTAAGGGGTGAAAGGCCAACCAAATTCGTAGATAGCTGGTTTTCCGCGAAAACTATTTAGGTAGTGCGTTGAATAAATAGATGTTTAGAGGTAGAGCACTAAATGGGCTAGGGGGAAGAGATTCTTACCAAACCTAATAAAACTCCGAATGCTAAACATTGTTCTTCAGCAGACAGACTGTGGGTGCTAAGGTCCATGGTCGAGAGGGAAAGAGCCCAGACCACCAGATAAGGTCCCAAAATTATGATTAAGTGTGAAAGGATGTGGAAATTCCTTAACAGCCGGGAGGTTGGCTTAGAAGCAGCCATCCTTTAAAGATAGCGTAACAGCTCACCGGTCTAATAGAGTTTCTGCGCCGAAGATGTAACGGGGCTAAAATCATATACCGAATCTGTGGATTTACAATTTTTTCGAAAATTGTAACTGGTAGCGGAACGTTCTGTAAGCCTGTGAAGGGATACCCGTGAGGGATCCTGGAGGTATCAGAAGTGCGAATGCTGACATAAGTAACGATAAAAGAAGTGAAAAACTTCTTCGCCGAAAATCCAAGGGTTTCTGCGCAAGGTTAATCCGCGCAGAGTTAGTCGGCACCTAAGGCGAGGGCGAAAGCCGTAGTCGATGGAAATAAGGTTAATATTCCTTAACCAGATGGTAGTGACGAATCTTGTAAGTTGTGAGCTCTTAATGGATTGAGCTTGCCGCGAAAAGGTTCCAAGAAATAGCTCCATCATTAGACCGTACCCTAAACCGACACAGGTGGATTAATAGAGTATATTTAGGCGCTTGAGAGAATGATGTTGAAGGAACTCGGCAAAATGCTTCCGTAACTTCGGAATAAGGAAGACCTTTATTTAGGCAACTATATAAAGGTGGCACAAGCTAGGGAGAAGCGACTGTTTATCAAAAACACAGGGCTCTGCTAACACGTAAGTGGATGTATAGGGTCTGACGCCTGCCCGGTGCTGGAAGGTTAATGCGATGGGTGCAAGCTCATTTCTGAAGCCCCAGTAAACGGCGGCCGTAACTATAACGGTCCTAAGGTAGCGAAATTCCTTGTCGGGTAAGTTCCGACCTGCATGAATGGCGTAACGATTTCTCCGCTGTCTCCAACATCAACTCAGTGAAATTGAATTCTCCGTGAAGATGCGGAGTTCGCGTAGTTAGACGGAAAGACCCCGTGCACCTTTACTGCAACTTTACATTGGTGTTAGGAAAAACATATTTAGCATAGGAGGGAGACATTGAAACAAAGGCGTCAGCTTTTGTGGAGTCACCAGTGAAATACCTCTTTTGTTTTTCTTGATATCTAACTGATTGCCGTCATCCGGCATCAAGACATTGTATGGTGGGTAGTTTGACTGGGGCGGTCGCCTCCCAAATAGTAACGGAGGCGTGCGAAGGTAGGCTCAGAACGGTCAGAAATCGTTCGTAGAGTGCAATGGCATAAGCCTGCCTGACTGTGAGACTGACAAGTCGAGCAGAGACGAAAGTCGGTCATAGTGATCCGGTGGTTCTGAGTGGAAGGGCCATCGCTCAACGGATAAAAGGTACGCCGGGGATAACAGGCTGATACTGCCCAAGAGCTCATATCGACGGCAGTGTTTGGCACCTCGATGTCGGCTCATCACATCCTGGGGCTGGAGCAGGTCCCAAGGGTTTGGCTGTTCGCCAATTAAAGTGGTACGTGAGCTGGGTTCAGAACGTCGTGAGACAGTTCGGTCCCTATCTGCTATGCGTGTAGAAGAATTGAGAGGAGCTGTCCCTAGTACGAGAGGACCGGGATGGACGTACCACTGGTGGACCGGTTGTAGCGCCAGCTGCAGTGCCGGGTAGCTAAGTACGGACGAGATAACTGCTGAAAGCATCTAAGCGGGAAACTCACCTCAAAACTAGTTCTTCCTATAGAGCCGTGGTAGACCACCACGTTGATAGGCTGGGTGTGGAAGTGCGGTAACGCATGTAGCTGACCAGTACTAATAGCTCAATTGGCTTGATTTATGCACTGAAAAAAATTTAAATGATATTGAAATTAAAAAATTGATTTAGATAAAATCAAGATATATTTTATCTTAAATGGTTAGCAACAAAACTTTTGTAATAGCGGAAATAGGTGTTAATCATAATGGCTCTGTTAAGATAGCAAAAAAATTAATATTATCTGCTAAAAACAATAACGCTGATGCAGTTAAGTTTCAATCATTTAACGCTGACAGATTAGCTTTTAAACATACTCCAAAAGTCAAATATCAAAAAAAAAATTCCAAAAAAAAAGAAACTCATTATCAAATGCTTAAAAAGCTTCAATTTAGTGAAGCTCAGCAGTTAGAATTAATCAATTTTTGTAAAAAAAAGAAAATTGAATTTTTATCCACCCCATTCGATGTTGAAGATGCAAAACTTTTATCAAAACATAGTATTAAAAAATTTAAAACTTCATCAGCTGATTTAACAGATTATTTTTTACATAATTTCCTAAGTAAAAATGCTAAAGAAGTAATAATTTCAACTGGAATGTCTAATTTGAAAGAAATTTCAAACACATTAAAGATATATAACAAAAAAAAAATAAAAATAACATTGTTACATTGTGTTTCTAATTATCCTTGTTCTGACAGTTCTTTAAATTTAAATAATATAATTACTCTTAAAAATACTTTTAAATTACCAATTGGATTTTCAGATCATTCTGAAAATAAACTAGCAGCAATAACAGCAATGGGCTTAGGTTGCAGAGTTATTGAAAGGCACATAACTTTGAGCAAAAAAATGAAGGGTCCTGATCATTTAGCATCGGATGATCCTGAACAATTTAAAAGATACGTAAGGATGATTAGAAATAACGAAAAAATTTTGGGAGATTTTGAAAAAAAAAAACAAAAAGAAGAGATAGAAATGCACAAAATTTCAAGGAAAGGGATTTATTATTTAAAGGATCTAAAAAAAGGAGAAAAAGTTAATATTAACAACTTCTTTTTAAGAAGACCTTGGGGAGGACTTTCATTGTTTGATATAAAAAAAATACTGAAAAACAGACTGTTAAAAGATGTTAAAAAAAATGAAAAAGTAAAAATAAATGACTTTAAAAATTAACATTATTTTAGGCTCAGGAGGACATAGCAGAGTAATATTAGAGAACCTATATATATTGAAAAAAAATAATATTAAAGTTTATGATTTTAATTTCTCATCTACAAAAAAAAATACTATCTTAAAAAGCAAAGTTAATGATTTTAAAAAAATATCAAAAAAAGAAATTTCAAAAAATAATAATTTGTTCTTAGCAATAGGGGATAACAGTATAAGAAAAAAATACTTTGATAAGTTTAAAACTAGAATAAAAGTACCCAATCTAATAGCAAAAAATTCGAGTATTTCTAGTTACTCAAAATTAGGAATTGCAAATTTTTTCAATCATTTTTGCTATATAGGCGCAAACTCAACTATAGGTAATAATAATATAATCAACACAAAAAGTTTAATTGAACATGATGTAAAAATAGGAAGCCATTGTCACATTGGCCCAAATGTGAAAATTGGTGGAGGCTCAAGTATTGGAGATAATGTTATGTGTGGTATAGGATCTATTATAATAAATAAAATTAATATTTGCTCAAACGTTACAATAGGTGCTGGTTCAATTATTACAAAAGATATCAGTAAGCCAGGGACTTATGTAACTGCTGGAAATAAATTGAGAAAGTTATGATATATTTATCGACCGGTGGTTTTCAAAACTTAACTCCACAATCTGTAATTCAAAAATTTAATGAACAAGGTATCAAGTCAATTGAATTATCGGGAGGAAAATATGTTGCTCAGAAGAAAATAATTAAATATTTAAAAAAAAGGAATGATGTAAATTATTCTTTACATAATTATTTTCCTGTTCCAAAAAAAAAGTTTGTAATTAATTTGGCTTCAATAGAAAAAAGAATTTTTAGGAAAACTTTTTCAAATATTAAAAAAGGAATTGACATATCGAATAAGCTAAACTCGAAATATTTTAGTTTTCATGCCGGTTTTCTCTTTAACCCGAATATAAAAGAACTAGGAAATAAATTTGCTAAAGTTAGGCTACAAAACAGAAAGAAATCTATTAAATTATTTTTAAATCGGGTGAATTCGTTAGCCAAAGAGGCAAAAAAGAAAAATGTTAAAATTTTAATAGAAAATAACGTTATAACAAAAGAAAATTATAAAAGATTTAACCAAGACCCTCTCTTACTTACTCATCCAAAGGAGATGATAAAATTTTTTAAAAAATGTGATAAAAATGTTGGATTGTTATTAGATGTTGGCCACTTAAAAGTTTCAGCAAAAACGCATGGTTTTAATCTTTTTAAAGCACACGAAACGCTCAAACCTTATATTGAAGGTTATCACTTAAGTGACAATGACGGTTTAAAAGATAGCAATGGGGAGTTTACCAAAAAATCGTGGTTTTATAATAAATTAAAAAAAAATGTTAAATATATTTCAATAGAAGTATACTCAAAAAACTTAAAAAAATTAAAATCACTTCAGTATCTTATTAAAAAAAAATATGACAAATATCATTAAAGATTTTACAATAAAACTTCCTCAAAATCTAAATAGTATATTAAAAAAAATTGATAAAAATTTAAAAGGATTGATATTTGTAATTGATGAAAAAAATAAACTTTTAGGGTCGATAAGTGATGGTGATATCAGAAGAGGATTGATAAAAAAAAACATCAGTCAGATAGTGAAAATAAATTCAAAATTTGTAAATACTAAACCTTTCTTCTTAAATTACAAAACTGACATAAAAACAATTCTTTATCATTTACAAAATAAAAAAAATAAGAATAAATTTAAGTGTATTCCTTTAGTAGATGAAAAAAAAATCATCAAAGATATATCTACAATAGAAAATTTAAGAAAATATCCTATTGCAAACTTAAATCTAGGTAATGAGGAGTTTAGTAAAGCTTTTGATGCAATTAAATCTGGATGGATATCTTCCAAGGGTTCGTATGTAGATCAATTTGAAAAAGGCTTTTCTAGATACCTTGGAGGTGGATATTCAGTGACAACTACAAGTGGGACCACAGCATTAGAACTGGCGTTAAAAACATTTGGAGTAGGTAAGGGCGATGAGGTAATTTTACCAAACTTTTCATTTGCTGCCAGCATAAACTCCATCATTAGTGTTGGAGCTACCCCTGTTGTTGTCGATATTGAGGAGGATACCTGGACCATTGATATTAAGAAAATAAAAAAAAGAATTTCAAAAAAAACTAAAGCAATAATGCCGGTACATATATACGGCCAGCCCTGCAGGCTTGATGAAATAATTCAAATCGCAAAATTAAAAAAAATATATGTTATTGAGGATGCTGCGGAAGCTTTAGGTGGAACTTACAAAGGAAAAAAAGTTGGATTAGGTGGCGATTGTGCTTGTTTTAGTTTTTATGCAAATAAAATTATTACTACCGGAGAAGGCGGAATGGCAGTATTTAGAAAAAAAAAAAATTCAGAAATTGCGACTTTAATTAAAAATCACGGTATGAGTTCTAAGAATTTTTATTATCATACAATTGCTGGTTCTAATTATCGTATGACAAATCCCCAAGCAGCAATTGGATTAGCTCAATTAAATAGAATTAATGAGTTTTATAAATCGAGGAAAAAAATTTTCGATTATTATAATAAAAAGTTTAGAAGTTTTAAATTTATAAAATTTCTTCCTAAAAATAAATGGTCAAAAAATTCATTATGGCTTTATACAATAATTATTCAGAATTTTAAAAAAGAGAAAAGGGATACTTTAATAAAGAAACTCCTTGCAAAAGGAATTGAAACTAGACCGGGATTTATATCTTTTAACCAAATGAAGATATATAAAAAATATTGCAAAGGATCATTTCCCTACAGTGAGAAAATTTCTCAGAGTACTTTAAGTTTACCAACCACAAATATAAGTTATAAGGATCAAGATTATATAATATCGCAATTGTCAGATGAAATTAATAGATTAAATAAAGTTCAAAGATGAAAAGAGTTGTTGCCCTAATTCCTGCAAAACGAAAAAGTGAAAGAATTAAAAATAAAAATTTAAAAAAAATAGGTAAACGTCCGCTACTATGGTGGACTTTAGACTCTGCAAAAAAATCCAAATATATTGATGAAATTTATGTATCAAGTGACTCTTCTAAGATATTAAATTATTCAAAAAAACATAAAGCCGAAACTATAAAAAGACCAAAAAATATTTCAAATCATTTAGCAACAAAAAAAGACGTAATTTACCATGCTTTAAATTATCTAAAAAAAAAGGACAATTTTTTTGATTTTCTTATATATTTACAACCAACTTCACCACTTAGAACAAGCTATCATATTGACTATGCTTTGAACAAAATTTTTAAAAAAAAAATTTCTGGTCTAGTGTCAGTATCAAAACAATCTGATGATACTTTATGGAAAATTAAGGTAAAAAATAACATAATATTGAACGATACAGGAAAAAATAAAAATTTTGCAAAAAGATCACAAGATTTAAAAAAGATTTATAGACCCAATGGGGCGATATTCATATTTAATTTAAAAAAATTAAAATATAAAAATCAATTTGATATATCAAAAGGATTTCAAATCTATGAGATGGATAGGTTAAGTTCAATAGATATAGATGAATATTATGATTTTAATTTAGCAGATTTAATATTGAAAAAAAGAAAAAGAAAAAACTAATTTTCTTTGGTACTAAATTGTTTTTCCAAAAACTTCCTTATTTGGGCACCAGCTGTTGCATTTGTATTACCTAAGAAGTATCTTAAAGTTTTAATGTCAGTTGTTGAGAGTTTCTTATTTTTATAATTGAGATCTAAATAAAGTTTAATTTTCTTATTAAATTGAATTTTAGAATTCACAAAATACTTTTTATTTTCGATCTTATGTAAAATATTTTTGTAAATCTTGTTTTCATTATTAAAATTAGGAATAATTAAATTTCTATTACTTGCAATTGTCTCAAAAACAACAGTTGAATTGAATGCTATAACAGCTGAAGCAATCTTTAAAAGTGAATGACCGCTTCCCCCATCTATAAATCTGCAATTCTGAGGTAAGGGATTTAGATTTGGTTGGCCTTTTTCATGAACGCCAGTTTTTCCTTTGAGGATAATATGAATATCTGGATTATTTTTTGCAAACTCGAAAAGATATTTTAAAGTTTGATTATATAATCTACCCCAATTTTTTCCCTTAAAACCTGATATAGGTGTATAACGATTATATTCAATTAAATAAAATACAATGACTTTTTCTTTTGGAGCAATTTTTCTTAATCTAAAAGAGTAATCACTTCTAGGGGTTCCAATCACTGCTATTTGATCTTTGTGTGCTATCTTACTTTTAAGCAAAATTTTTTTTTGACTTTCAGTATAAACTGAAATTTTATGTGATAGTGATTTATCATTAAATTTTTTATAGATTATAGGTGCCTTTTTTTCTTCTAAGGGAGTAAAAGCCGACTCTTTGTGTAAAATAATAAATTTTTTATTCAAATTTTTACAAACTTCCTCAAAATACTTTTCAGCATAATAAAACAAATTGAAGCTTATGAAGCCATCAAATTGAATGAAATATTCTACGTATCTGAAAGTTGAAGTTAAAAAGTTTATATATGAATTTTTTTTTTTAATATCTTGTAATTTAGTTAGTTTAGTAAAATAGTCCTGACAATAACTTTTATCAAAAAAACATAAAAAAATTTTTTGTAAAAACGGTCTAGGTAATAGAAAAAAAATTATATTCGACTTTTTGTTTTTAAAAGACTCGATTATATCTTCGGTCCCATTACTTTTAGGAAAAACTAAGATTTTTTTTGGATTTTTTGAATTAGATTTTATTATTTTGATTTTTCTAATATTAAGTGAGATTATGAAAGCACATATTTTAGGTGAATTTATTCTAGCAAAAAGGTTGATTAAAGCTAAAGATATATAGACAAAAATTCTGTAAAGTTTTCTTTTCATTTAAATAATTTATTTATTAACCTTATTTAAAATTTTATACAAATTATTTGTTTTAAATTTTTGAAAAATTGTTAAAATAACCAAAACATATTTCAAATGAGCTTACTTTATTCCTTGGATAAAAAAATGTCTAGAAAACGACTTAATAGTTTCATCAAACAAGATATTAACGAATTTAAAAAAATTAAACATCCAAAAATTTTATTTGTAGGATCCGGAGGAGAACTTAATGATTATGTTAAAAATTTCTCTAATTATTTATATTCTATAGATATCGATCCGTCTAGAAAACCAGATCAAATTATAGATTTGATGGATCCAAATTTTTGTGAAAACTATCGTGGAGAAAAAGTAAATTTAGTTTGTATGTTTGAGGTTTTAGAACATATCAAAAATCCTTTATCAGCAGTTAAAAATATTTATAATCTAATCGACAAAGACTCAGTAGTGTTGGTTTCAACTCCATTTATTTTTAATATTCATGATGCCCCAAATGATTTTTATAGATTTACAAAATATGGATTAAAAGAAATTTTTAAAGAATTTTCTAAAGTAGAGATAAAAGAAAAAAATGGTTGGCTTGAATCTATTTTTGTTCTTATCATGAGAATAAAAAAAAATAGAAGTTTCCTAAATAAAATTTTAGGAAACTCATTTTTGTTGCTTTATTTTTTTTTATATCCTTTAATTTTAATCATTCAAAGCATCTTTAAAACTAATAGTCTAACCTCTGGTTATTATCTTAAAGCGATAAAATAAAATTTTTAATTAAGCATTAATTCTTAAAATTTTCTCTAATTATTAGCAGTGCATATATTTAATTAAAAAAATCGACAAAAAACCAATAAAACCAATAAATATATTTATCAAAGGTTGTTTATTCATTTCAAACTTGACTGTTCAATTTTTGAACGATATAAATGTTCAATTTTTGAACATATGAAAAACAATTTAGATGAATTTAATGTATTAAGAAAGATACAAAGCAATCCAGACTCTACTCAAAGAGAACTTGCAAAAGATTTAGGATTTAGTCTGGGCAAATTAAATTATTGTTTAAAGGCCTTACATTCCAAGGGGCTCGTTAAAATAGAAAATTTTAGGAAAAAGGAAAAAAAACTTTCATATATCAAGAAATACATTCTCACACCAAAAGGAATTGATTTTAGAATTAATTTAACAATTCAATTTATGAAGAGAAAAATGAAAGAGTATGATGAACTAAAATCAGAAATAGAAGAAAAGAATTAAAAAATGTGGATAGTCATCAAATATAAAAAAAATCAATATTACTCTTTAGTAAAGGAATTTGTAAATACTTTTGGTAAAAATGTTGAATTTTACAAACCAACTATAAGGTACGAAAAACCATCAATTAAAAAAAAGTTCATAAACAAGAATTTATTAGACGATTATGTTTTTTGTTTTCATAAAAAGTTAGAAAATTTTCAACTAACTAATATTCTAAAAAATTTAAGAGGTCTAAAAGAAATTATAAACGGGCATGTGTTTAACCAAAAGGAAATATTAAATTTTATTAAAATGTGCAAATCGTATGAAGACATTAATGGATTTATAACACAAGAATTTTTTAATCAATTGGAAATTACTAAAGGTAAATTTGTTACAGGTCCGTTAACAAATTTAATTTTTGATGTTGTGTCAAGGAATTCGAAAAAGTTAGAAATTTCGATAAATAATAAAACAATAATATTAGATAAAAGAACTGGCTATATTTATCAGCCAATTTAATTGTTGTTTTTTGAAAAGTATGAGAAACTTGAAATCTGAATTCGGGAAAGTGCGGAGCTATGCCTAAATCAAAAAATATGCACAAACTTATAAAATCGTAAATAAATTTATTTTTAAATTATAAAAAATTAATGAATAATATAAAAATTATCTGTTTTGATTTAGATAACACCTTGTGTAAAACAATTAAAAATAATTATTATAAATCAACTCCTATTAAAAAAAATATAAGTATACTTAATAAATTATATGAATCTGGATATATGATTAAAATCTTTACTTCAAGATTTATGGGCAGATCAAAGGAGAATTCATCAAAAGCAAAGAAGATGGGATACAATTTAACTGTGAGACAGCTTAAAAAATGGAATGTAAAATATCATAAATTGATAATTGGAAAGCCTTCATACGATCTGATCATTGATGATAAAGCCTACGGATACGATAATAAATGGACAAATAAACTCTTAAAAATTATTAAAAGAAAAAATAATCATGAAAAATAAAATATATAACATTAATACACTTGCTAAAATCCTTAAAAAAAAGAGAGAAAACGGAAATAAAATAGTTCTTTGTCATGGTGTTTTTGATCTTGTCCATTTTGGTCATATTGCTCACTTTAAACGATCTAAAAGTTTTGGAGATATTTTAGTTGTAACAATAACTGCAGATAAATTTGTAAATAAAGGTCCTAATAGACCATACTTTAGTCAAGATTTGAGAAAAAATTTTTTATCAAACATTGATTTAATAGATTATGTATCCGAAGTAAATTCCCCTTCAGCTATAGAAGCGATTAGAAAATTGAAACCAAATTTTTATTCTAAAGGCAAAGAATACGAAAATTCAAATAAAGATATAACAAGTAAAATTAAAAGTGAGATTAGTGAGTTAAAAAAGCAGAATGGAAAAATTGTTTATACAGATGACGTAACCTTCAGTTCTAGTAAAATTTTGAATGATTTAGAAGTTTTACTAAGCCCTCAACAATTAAAAGAGGTAAGAAACATAAAAAAAAATGAGAGTTACGAAACTTTATTAAAAAAATTTGGGGAATTAAAAGAATTAAAGGTTTTGGTAATTGGAGAGCTTATACTGGATAAATACACAGTTTGTGAGCCTCTTGGAAAATCAGGAAAAGATCCAATAATGATGTTTAAAAAAGATGAGAGCAAAATGATTATGGGTGGCTCTGGAGCAATAGCAAATAATCTTTCAAATTTTTGTAAAGAAATAAAATTGATTACATATGTTGGAAAAAATATAAATTCTAAAAAATTCGTACAAAAAAATTTAGATAAAAAAGTTAAGAAAGAATTTCTTTATATAAATGGTCCGACAATTCAAAAAGAAAAATTCATAGATAAAAATTCTGGTAGTAAAGTTATTGGTTTTTACAATTTTGATGATAGTTCTATAGATAAGAGAAACCAAAATAGATTAAAAAATCTATTAAAAATAAACCTTAAAAAATATGATTTAGTAATTGTTGCTAATTATGGGCATGGGTTAATTACTGATGAAATTGCAACATTAATTTCGAATAATGCAAAATTTTTGGTCGTAAATTCTCAAATAAATGCAGCAAACATTCTTCATCATAGTTTAAATATGTTTAAAAAAACTACGTGTACAATAATTAACGAGGGTGAATTAAGACATGAAATGAGAGATAGGCACACCGATATAGAGTTGTTAATTAAAAAATTTAGTAAATCGATAAATTCTAGATATATAGTTATCACAAGAGGCAGTGAAGGTTCCAAGTTATTTGATACAAAACAAAATAAATTTATAAATTCTGCAGCCTATGCAACTAAAATAATTGATAAAATAGGAACAGGGGATACTTTGATGGCAATTTTTGCAATTTTTTTAAAGAGCACTAAAAATCCAGAATTATCTTTATTTATTTCATCTCTTGCAGCGTCTCACAATGTGCAAATGATGGGGAATAGCCTAAAGATTTCTCCAAACTTAATCTTAAAAACTTTACAACACTTAATTTAAATGAAAAAAAAATTTTTGATAATTGGAAGTAATTCATTTTCAGGTTCTAATATAATAAATTTACTTTTGTCAAAAAATCATCAAGTTGTTGGTATAAGCAGGTCTAATGAAATAGAGAAAGAATTCTTAAATTATAAAAAAAATAAAAATATAAAAAAATTTAAATTTTACAAGATAGATATAAACAAGCATTCACAAAGAATAAAACTTAATGACATAATTTCGAAGTTTAAGCCCAATGTTATTATAAACTACTTAGCACAAGGAATGGTTGAACAAAGTTGGATAAACCCTGAGGATTGGTATCAAACGAATATCGTATCACAGACAATTTTTTATAAAAATATTCAAAAATTTAAATTTATTAACAAGATAATACACGTAACTACTCCCGAAGTATACGGAAGCAATTATCAAAAAATAAAAGAAAATACAAAATTTAATCCTAGTACTCCTTACGCTATTTCAAGGGCTGCTATGGATTTACATCTTCTTTCATTATATAAAAATTTCCGTACTCCAATAATACTTACAAGAACATCTAATATTTATGGACCAGGACAACAACTTTACAGAATAATTCCAAAAGCATTTATGTGTTCAAAAAAAAAAATAAAGCTAAATTTACACGGTGGTGGAAATTCAATAAGATCATTTATTTTTATGGATGATGTATCTGAGGCAACATACATAATTTCAAAAAAAGGTAAGATAGGTGAAACTTACCATATCTCGAACAATGAATTTATTTCAATTAAAAAACTAGTTTTAGTAATTTCAAAAATGCAAAATATAAGTTTTGAGAAATTATGTAATAAAGAGGCCGATAGAATTGGGAAAGATAAGGTATATAAGCTAAATTTTGATAAATTAAAAAAATTAAATTGGAAGCCAAAAGTAAAATTAAACAAAGGTCTTTTAACGACAAAAAAGTGGATAGATAATAATTTTAATATTTTAATGAAGAAAGAACTTCACTACAAACATAAAAAATAAATCAATGAAAATTATTGTTACAGGAGGATGTGGTTATACAGGAACTGTTTTAACCCAGGAATTAATTAAGCTTGGTCATCGTGTAATTGTTATCGATACACAATGGTTTGGAAATCATTTAAAAAAAAGTAACAGATTAAATATAATCAAAAAAGATATTAGAAATCTTGAAGATAAAATTTTTGATAAAGTGGATACAGTGGTTCATTTAGCAAATATTGCAAATGATCCCAGCGCAATATTAAATCCAAATTTATCATGGGAAATAAATGTTCTAGGAACTAAAAAAATTGTGGAGCAAGCAATTAAAAAAAAAGTTAAACATTTTATTTTCGCAAGCTCAGGAAGTGTTTATGGAGTTAAAAAAGAGAAGAAGGTTACAGAAGATTTAAGTTGTGTTCCTATCTCGGTTTATAATAAAACAAAAATGATATCTGAAAAAGTCTTACTTAGTTATTCAAACAAAATAAAAATTCATTGTATTAGACCTGCAACTGTGTGTGGTTTTTCCCCCAGAATGAGACTAGATGTAAGTGTAAATATGTTTACCTATCAAGCGCTTAAAAATAAAAGAATAACTGTATTTGGAGGCAAACAAATAAGACCAAATATAAACATACAAGATTTAGTAAAAGTGTATATTCATTTTATAAAAAATCCAAAAATAAAAACAGGTAGTTATAACGCTGGGTTTGAAAATTTAAAAATTTTAGATATTGCTAATTTGGTCAAACAAAAAATTCCTTGTAAAATTGATATTATTAAAAAAAATAATGACCCAAGATCTTATAGACAAGACTCAGGAAAATTATTAAGAACTGGTTTCAAGCCAAGCTCTAGTGTTAAAAAAGCAATTTCGGATATAAAAAATAAATATGAAAATAATAAAATTATTTTCGACGAGAAATGTAATACCGTTAAATGGATGAAAAAGATTGGTCTTAGCCGTGGGTAAAGAAATAAATTTACTTGCAAATTATCCAAAGTCTAAAAGGGATACTGTTTCAAGAGCAAATGAAAAAACAGATGACGATAGAAAAATAGCTAGAAGATTTGACAAGGAATTTTTCGATGGAGATAGGAAACACGGATATGGTGGTTTTAAATACAATGAGAAATTTTGGACTCCTGTGATACCAAAATTTATTGAATATTGGAACTTAACTAAAGACTTGTCAGTTTTGGATGTTGGATGTGGCAAAGGGTTTATGTTGTATGATTTAAAGAAGGCTATTTCTGATATCGAAGTCCGAGGTGTTGACATTTCTAGCTATGCAATTGAAAATTCCAAAGAAGAAATCAAAAAATATCTTAAAGTAGCCGATGCGAAAGAATTGCCATTTGAAGATAATTCCTTCGATGTAGTCATTTCTATTAATACTATTCACAATCTTGATATAGATGAATGTGCAATGGCTCTTAAAGAAATTTCAAGAGTAAGTAAGAAATATGCATTTGTAACAGTTGATGCTTTTAGAAATGAGGAAGAAAAAAAAAGAATGTTTCAGTGGAATTTAACAGCCAAAACAATTTTGTCAGTGTCTGATTGGATAAAGTTTTTTGAAGAAAACAATTATAAAGGTGATTATTACTGGTTTATTCCATAAAATGAAAAAAATTTCCAAAAAAGATGAGCTTGATTTATATTATTCTATTTTAAGAATACGTAGAATTGAGGAAAAAATTGCAAAAGAATACATTAACTGGAAAATTAGATGTCCAGTCCATTTATCTATCGGCCAAGAGGCAATTGGCGCTCCATTAAAAAAACTTTTTAAAAGTTATAAAGATGAAGTTGTAAGTGGTCATCGAGCTCACTCCCATTATCTTGGGAAAGGTGGAGATCTTAAAAAATTTGTATGTGAGTTATATGGGAAAAAAAATGGTAGCAGCGGCGGTAAAGCTGGATCAATGCATTTAACAGATAAAAAATCAGGATTTATTTTAAGCTCTGCGATTGTTGGCAATAGTATTCCTATTGGGGTTGGTTTGGCATATTCTAAAAGAATTAAAAAAGAAAAAGGAATAGTTCTAATATTTTTTGGTGATGCTGCTGTGGAAACAGGGGTGTTTTTTGAATCATTGAATTTTGCAATTTTAAAGAAATTGCAAGTGATATTTATCTGTGAAAATAATTTTTATTCTGTGTACTCTAATATGAAATATAGACAGCCACAGAATAGAAAAATTTCAGAAATGGTAAAAGGGATAGGAATAAAAACTATAAAAAGCAATGGCAATGATCCTATAAAAGTTTTTGAAACTTATTGTAAGGCAAAAGATTATGTAAAAAGATTCAAAAAGCCAATTTTTTTAGAGTTTGAAACTTTTCGACATTATGAACATTGTGGCTTTCTTAAAGATGATCATTTAAACTACAGAAAAAAAAGTGAAATTGATTACTGGTTAAAAAATGACTGTCTAAGAAAATTGCACACCAAAGTTAACAAGAAAAAGTTAATTTTTTTCGAAAAAAAAATTAATAAAGAAATTGAAACTGCGTTCAATATCGCTAAAAAATCAAATTTCCCAAGAAATTCTGAAAATAAAAAAAAATTATATGCCTAAAAAAAGGATCATTACATTTGCTGAGGCGATCAATGAAGGTCTTAGATTTTCTTTGTTAAAAAATAAAAATCTTCTCTGCTTTGGTTTAGGAGTTGGTGATCCAAAAGAAGTTTTTGGAACTACAAAAAATTTACAAAAACAATTTGGAAATCAGAGAGTTTTTGATATCCCCACTTCTGAAAATGCAATGACTGGAATAGCAATAGGATGTGCTATAAATCGATGTCCCGTTATTATGACTCACCAGAGACTAGATTTTTCACTTTTAGCTTTTGATCAAATTGTTAATAATGCTGCAAAAATATTTTATATGTTCAATGGACAATTCACGGTTCCTATAACTTTAAGATTAATAGTTGGGAAAGGTTGGGGACAGGGCCCAACTCATGCACAATCTTTACAATCATTATTTGCACATATTCCTGGACTCAAAGTGGTAATGCCTTCTAATCCAAATGATGCAAAAAAAATGTTGATTCAAAGTATTGAAGATCCTAACCCAGTTATATACATAGAACATAGATGGCTCCATGATCAAAAAGGTCATATAGAAAAAAGTTTTAATAGTAAGAAAATTGGTAAAGCTAATTTGTTGATGAAAGGAAATGATATAACTATAGTTTCAAATTCATTTATGACAACCGAAGCTTTAATTGCAGCTAAAATTTTAAGATCGAATGGCATATACGCTGATCTAATAGATCTTTGTTCAATAAAACCATTGGATGAGAAGGCCATACTAAAATCCGTAAAAAAAACCCGTAGGTTAATTGTTTTAGACGACGGCCATGATTTTTTGTCAATTGCAAGTGAAATTATCAGTATTGTGACAATTAAACAATTTGATACTCTTAAAATTTCACCTAAAAAAATTACAATGCCTAATTTTCCAGTCCCAACAGGTTATTCTCTAACTAAAAATTTTTATCCAGGACATAAAGATGTTATTAAATATTGTCAAAATATTTTTGACAAGAATATAAAATATGACAACTTTTCTAATAAAAACTTTCACGACGTGCCACATATAAGATTTAAAGGTCCTTTTTAAAATGAGTAAAAATTTATTTTCTGAGTTTACAAAAAAAGGTTTCGTAAAAATCAAATTAGATAAAAAATATATGTCTGCTTACAAAAAACTCAAAAAAAATATTAGAAACGATTTTCCAAAAAACTTTAAAAAAAATAAATTTGAGAATCTTCACCACATAGTAAATTTTGATGAAATAAATAGCATTAGAATGAAAATAATAAGAAGTATTAATATAGAAAAAGATTTGAAAAAAAATATTTATTTATCAGCTAAAAGCTTTTTAGATCAATTGCTAGGCGCAGATATAGTAGTACAAAAAAGTGTAAATTTAGCAATTCAGATGCCTAATGATAATAGCAGACCCATGTTTCATAAAGACACCCCACTATCCTCTAAATATGAAGTAGTCTTGTGGATACCCCTCGTAGATTGTAGTAAATCAATGTGTATGACGATGATAGATAAAAAGTATCATGACGAGGCAAATAAACTTTTTGATAATTTAAATCGTAATAGTGAAACTAAATTTCAAAAATTTTCAAAATTAAAAGGTTCAAATTTCCCAGTAAAATTTGGTGAAGCTCTGATATTTTCTACTGACAATTTTCATTACATACCAATTAATGACACAAATAAAACAAGATGGTCATTAAATATAAGATTTAAAAATTTGTTTACCCCATATGGTGAGAGAAATCTTTTAGATTATTTTGAAATTTTAAAAACGTCTCCAATCACAAATCTTCTTACTAATTAAAAAAAATGAAAAAAATACAATGGTGGCATAAAGACCTTGAAAAAAAAAATTTTCTTAGAAATATTGAGTCTATAATTCGAAAAGAAGATCTTACCACTGGTAATACCACTAAGAATTATGAAAAATTGATATCAAAAACCCTCAACGTAAAACACTCAATAGCTGTTTCGAGTGGAAGTATGGGAACATTATTAGCTTTCTTGGCTCTCGATATCGGTATAAACGATGAGGTCATAATTCCAAACATAGGCTGGATATCAGTAATAAATGCATGTAAAATAATTGGAGCTAAACCAGTCCTGGTTGATGTGGAAAAAGATAGACCGATAATTGATTGTAAAAATTTAGAAAAAATGATTAGCAAAAAAACCAAAGCAATATTTCCTATTTATATGAATGGAAGGGCTGCAGATATAAAAAAATTGAAAAAAATATGTAAAAAAAAAAATATTTTTTTAATCGAGGACTCAGCTCAAGCTGTTGGAGTTAAAAAGACAAATAAATATTTAGGCACTTTTGGAGATATTGGTATTTTTTCAACATCTGCAACCAAATTATTAACAACTGGATTAGGTGGTTTTCTAGTCACAAATAACAAAAAATTAGCAAAAAAAATATATAATATGAGAAGACATGGTTTTAGCAATATTCAAAATATCCGTCATTGGGATAAATTTGGGGGAAATTTTCAAATCAGTTCAATGCAGTCAGCAATGGGAATAGAACAGTTGAAAACCTTAAGAAAAAAATTGAAATTAAATAAAAGAAATTATTTGTATTTGTCTAAAAAGTTAAAAGATTTAAGAAATTTTATAACACCAATAAAAATTGATTTCAAAAAAGGAGAAGTGCCAGTTTATAACGAATTCAGAGTTCAAAATAGAGAAAAATTGGTTAAATTTTTAAATAAAAATAAAATTGAAAATAGGTTAGTAAGCCCAAATTTTGAAAGAGTTAAATATATGTATCTAAAAGGCAAAAAAAGTTTTCCAAATTCTGTAGATTATGAAAAGAACAATCTCTATCTAACAAGTGGGCCTGGACTTCAGTTAAAAGATTTAGATGAAATGGCAAAACAAATAAGAAAATTTTATACTGATGTTATAAACAGATAATGAAAAAAGAAATTAAAAATAATGAAGTTTTCTGTTATCCGGACACATTACTCAATAAGTTTATACCCCAATCCTGGCAAATACAAATTATGCAAATCTTTATCAGTTCTTATAAAAAGAAAATTTCATTTTATACT
>CACHOW010000018.1 GCA_902581695.1 uncultured Pelagibacteraceae bacterium
AAAAGTGGGTCTTACAGCTCTAGCAGGTTCGCTAGCTGCAGTAACAGCTCAAGCGGGAGAACTATCAGTAACTGGTAGTGCTAACGTAACTTACGTGACTAAAAGCGGTGACAATACTGCACAATCTTTAGGTCATGATAAGGATGTTAAATTCTCTGGAAGTGGTGAATTAGACAATGGTTGGACATTTGCAATTCATACATTATCAAAGGATGACTTAACAGTATCATCAACTGCAACTGTAATTACAATGGGATCTCTAGGTTCTATTGGTGTAGGTTCAGGTGGTGGAACTAACATTAACGGTGCTTACGATGAAGCTATCCCAACAGCTTATGAAGAAAACTCAGACGCTGGTGGACAAGGTGCAGCTAATTCTGTTGGAGCAAACGGTGATGGTAACGGTATAACTTACAAGTTTCCAGCTATGGATGTGATGGGTGCTACTTTAACAGGTGGTATTGATTACTCTTTCCAAGGTGGAAGTGATTCACCTAACGATGGTGGTACTGTAGCTAGAAGCACAACGTGGGGTAATGCTTACGGTGTGGGTTTAACTTTAGCGTACGAAGGTTTATCAGTAGGTGCTTTTGTTTCTGAAAGAGAAAACAAAAATATTACTGCAGATAAAACAGTCAGTGATGAGTTCTCTGGTTCTTGGAATGTAAAATACTCAATGGGTCCAGTTTCTTTAGGATACTCTGAGTTTTATATTGGTTCAGGACTAGCTGATAACTCTCCAGCGACGACTGCAGTTAAAACTGTTGGTACTCACTCTGGTATCTTTGATGGTGATATGATGTCAGTTGCGTTTAACGTAAATGATGATCTTTCATTATCTTGGTCAGAAATGACAGCTACTTATGATCCACAAACTCATACGACTGGTAACGTTGATGAAGTTGGTGTTGACGAGAAGCATGAGTCATTACAGATGGCGTACTCAATGGGTGCTATGTCAATTAAAGCATACACAACAGAGATTACTAACCCTAACTTTGATGAAGATGCTGCAACTGTAACTAAGAACGAAATCGCTTTAGGATTATCATTCTAAGTTTAGTTAAGACTAAATTTTTAAAAACGGCCTAATTTTCATTAGGCCGTTTTTTTTTATCCAGCTAATACTTGCAAAGCCCGCAGTTTTAGTAAGCTTAAGTTTTTTATAATTGTTTGTATTAATTCCACCTAAGGCTATAAAATCTAAATTTTGAGTTAATGTTATTAAATTGAACTTTATAATTGATAAAAAATTTTTATATTTTGATGTTTTGAATATTGGTGATAAGAATATTTTAGAACATCCCTGTAATTTTTTGACTCTAATTTCACTTATGTTGTGAGCCGATCCTATTATCTCAAAATTATTCGGCAAAACATATTTAGAAGCAAAGTTAATATTTTTGTTGAATGACGGGATATATACTCCTTTAAGTCCTAATTTTAATGCTAATTTAATATTATTTGAGAGATAAAAATTTCTTTTATTAATTTTACTAAACTTATTAATTGACTCAATTACATCTTTATTAAGATTTTTATAATTGCGATATATTAGATTTATATTTTTATCTAAATTTGTTAATTCTTCTGTGTTATACTTGTCGATAAAATAATAAACATAAGGATTTTTTTTTTGCATAAAAGTATTACTAATTTAGTGTCTATAGAGAATGAACTCAAGTCTAGAACTGAAGAAGGTTTAAAAACAAATATAATTGCTGTGACAAAAACCTTTCCTGTTAGTGAAATTAAACCATTAATAGACTATGGACATCTTCATTATGGAGAAAATAAAGTTCAAGAAGCTTTAGAGAAATGGTCCGATGTTAAAAATAACCAAAAAAGCCTGAAACTTCATATGATAGGCAAATTACAAACTAATAAGGTCAAATTCGTTATTCCTTTATTTGACTATATCCATTCACTAGATAACGTTAAATTAGCTCAAAAAATTTCATTTGAACAAAAAAAACTTAATAAAAAATTAAAAATATTTATTCAAGTTAACATTGGAGATGAAAAGCAAAAAAGTGGTATTAATAAAAAAGATGTCTCTAGTTTTTATGAAAAATGTAGCAATGAATTTGATTTAGATATAATTGGCTTGATGTGCATTCCTCCAGCAAAAACAGATATGAAAAATTATTTTACTGAAATGAATGAATTAAATAAATCTATAGGTCTCAAGGAATTAAGCATGGGGATGTCTTCAGATTTTTTAGAAGCTACAATTCATGGAGCTACATACATTAGAATTGGATCGAAAATTTTCGGAGAGCGTTCTTAAAGAATTTGGATTTGCGTTTTTTTTTTGATTATTTTTAATAAAATTAGCAAATCTTTTTTTTTCATTGCTATACAGCCTAAAGTTTTTTTATAATTATTTGTTAAATGTATAAATATTGCACTTCCTTTATTTCTTTTTGGTTTAGAAGTATTATATTTAATTGGTATTATAAGGTCATAATTTTTTTTTTTTAGGAATAATCTTTCATGTTTAATTTTATTATTTATTTTAATTAATTTGTTATAATTTTTGCTATTTACATCATCACACCATCCCATCGACCTTTTAATTTCCCTTTTTTTAAGTTTTGTAATTGGACTAGGTATTCTGTCTTTTCTATAAAATAGGGGCCCTAATGAAAAAATCCCCCTAGGTGTTTTTTTATCACCTTCAATTTTCCTGAAAGTGGATCCCTTTTTTCCTATACTGCACTTAAATATAAAATCATCATACAAAAGAGTTTCTTTATTTTTTATAATAATTCGCATATTTTTAAACAATGAATTCAAAAACTTTATTAATTTATGAATATCAAATTTTATATAAAATATTAAGTGAAATAAAAGAATATTTAGATTTTGAAGTTTTAGATATCAATAAAAAAAATTTTCAAAAATTAGAATTAAGTAAGTTTGAAAATTATTTAATTCTGAGATCAAAAAACTCCCATAATTTAAAAAATTCGCTTGTTTTAGAGGAGTTACCAATTAAATTTGATAAGTTGATACAGACAATAAATATAAATTTTTTAAAAAGTAATTTTGCTCAGAAATCTGAGATTATAGTAGGAAAATATAAATTAGATTTAAATTCTCGAAAAATAATTTTTGAAAATCAATATCTTGCTCTAACAGAAAAAGAGATAAATATGATTATTTTTATTAAATCAAATACAAATGTAACCATTAAAGAATTACAAAATAATGTATGGGGCTATTCTTCAGATTTAGAAACTCATACTGTTGAAACTCATATATACAGGCTGAGAAAGAAGATTAAAGAAAGTTTCAAAGATGAAGAGTTCATTCAAAATACAAAAAAAGGATATAGAATATTGTGAAAAAAAATCCTATAGCAAAAACTCTATCTAATAGAAGGTATAAGCCTAAAGTAGTAAAACCAAAAAAAGGAAAAGGGAGTTTTAAAAGAAAGAAGATTAAAGTCTAGCTCCTATCTGTTGAATTATTTTTGATGACATTTCCTTTCCTTCTTCTAAACAATCTCTTTGTGAAAAATTATTCAGGTATCCGTGAAGGTAGCCACTAGCAAATAAATCTCCAGCTCCTGTTAGATCAACTATGTTTAAATTTTTTTTCACACCAATTTCATTAATATCATTGCCTTTTATTGAAATTGCTCCTTTTTCTCCTCTAGTGATTACTATTAACTTTTTGATTTCTTTTGCAAATTTAATGACCTCTTTAAAATCTTTTGTATTTAGTAAAGACATAATCTCTTCCTCATTTGCAAATGTTATGTCCAATTTATTTTTTACCAAATCCAAAAAATGTGGCTTATGCCGATCTACACAAAATTTGTCAGAAAGGGACATGGCAACTTTATTTGCATAGTTAATTGCTTTATCAAAAGCTTTTCTCGGATCACCTTCATCCCATAGATAACCCTCTAAAAAAATCATTTCACTTTTTTTAACAGCATCCACGCTTATATCGCTTTCATTTATTTTTCCTGCAGTGCCTAAGAATGTACACATAGTTCTTTCAGAGTCTGGAGTGATTAAAATCAAACATGTACCTGTTGGAAGTTTCTCTTTTTTTTTTAAATAAATATAATCAACATTTTCTCTTTTAAGTCCAATCTCATATTTTTCTCCAAGAACATCATCAGATATTTTTCCTATAAATCCTACTTTATTGTTTTGTTGAGATAAACCAACAATTGAATTTGCAACTGAACCACCTGAAATTGTTTTTTCGATTTTTAAGTTTGATAATAATTTCTTAAATTCATTTTGGTCGAATATTAATTTCATATTACCTTTAATTAAATTATTTTGGTTAATGAAGTTTTCATCTACTTTACAAATCACATCAACTATTGCATTTCCTATACCTAAAATTCTCATGTCAAGTCTTTATAGTTTTAATGGGTTTTTTTCTTTTAGGATAACAAGTAGTACAAATTTTACAAGTTAATCCATAGCAATCTCTAGCTTTGCAAAACTCTCTTCCATAATAAATTATTTGAAGATGAAGTTTATTCCAGTTTTTTTTAGGAAATAACTTTTTTAAATCTTTTTCTGTCTGAGTAACATTTTTGCCATTAGTAAGACCCCATCTCTGTGCGAGACGATGAATATGAGTGTCAATAGCAAAAGCTGGATAACCAAATCCTTGGGACATCACAACACTAGCTGTTTTATGTCCAACTCCTGGTAATTTTTCTAATTCATCAAAGGTTTTTGGTACTTTGCCACCATGTTTATTGACCAGTATCTTGGATAGATTATAAATACTTTTAGCTTTGACTCTAAAAATACCAATCTTCTTAATTAATTTTTCAATTTTTCTTCGTCCTAATTTAATGAAATGTTTAGGTTTGTGGTATTTTGGATAAATATTTTTAGTAACATTGTTCACAGTAACATCAGTGCATTGAGCTGAAAGTAAAACAGAAATTAGTAGTGTGAAAACATTTCTACTTTTGAGAGGCACTTTTATTTTTGGATATATTTTGTTTAAAATTTTTAAAACTATTTTGGCTCTTTGAGCTTCATTCATTATTTGAAATTCATCAGATCTCTCATTGAGTAAAGACCTGGTTTTTTAGTAATTAACCATTTAGCAGCAGATAAAGCGCCCTCTGAATATAAAGTTCTATCAAAAGCCTCATGATTTAAAGTAATTATTTCTTTACCACTTGAAAATTTAACTTCATGTTCTCCTATTATTTCGCCCTTTCTTACAGAATTAAAATTAATTTTATTTCCATAAGGAAAAGTTTTTTTATTAAAATATTTTTTTTCCAATGAGACTATAAAAATTTTTATTTTTACCCGTCGCAATACCTTTACCCAACATCAGAGCAGTTCCTGAAGGATAGTCCTTTTTATGTTTATGATGAATTTCAAAAACTTTACTTAAAAAGTTTTTACCTAAAGAGCTAGATGCAATTTCTGTTAAATACATCAAAAGATTTATTCCTAAACTCATGTTGCCTGCTTTCAAAATCGGAATTTTTTTAGAATACAATTTAATTAATTTTTCTTCTTTTTTGGAAAAACCTGTAGTTCCTATAACTACTCTTTTTTTTAATTTAGAGGCAATTTTCAATATTTCAAAAGTACATTTTGGAATAGTAAAATCTATTATTAAATTTACTTTTTTAAAAGTCTCTTCACTATTTTGATGAATTTTTAATCCATTTATTTTTTTATTTATTTTTCTATTTTCTGTAATAATTTTTAACTTAAAACTTTTGTCTCTTTTAACAGATGTAATAAGTTGCCGACCCATTCTGCCCATACATCCTGTAATAGCTAAATTTATTTTTTTCATAAGAAGATTACATATGAAACTATCACAACGAATACTACAATTATAGACCAAATGATTAGATTTTTGAAAAATAATTTTAATTTTGAATTTGTTTTCAAGAAATTGGGAAGAACAAGAATTAGGATTATTAATAAAAAAATTATAGGAACAATTTTATCTAATCCCATAGGTTAACTTTTCCAAAAATCTCTAGCTTTTTGAAAAAATTTCTTAATACTGGGGTTGGATTTTTCATTTTCTATTTTTCTAAATCTTTCTAATAACTCTTTTTGTTCCTTATTTAAGAAAACTGGAACTTCAGTTTTAACCTGAACATATAAGTCTCCAAAATCACCTCTGCGCATAAATGGCATTCCTTTTCCTTTTAACCTAAATTGTTTTCCATCTTGAGTACCGTCTGGTATTTTAATTTTTGCTTTTTTACCATCTATAGTTGGAATTTCTATTGTAGTCCCTAAAGCAGCATCTGCGATTGAGATTGGAAATTCAAAGAACAAATTTACATCTGATCTTTTAAATAGATTATGTGTTTTTATATTTATAAATAAATATAAATCACCTGTTGCACCACCTCTTGTTCCAGCCTCACCTTTTCCAGCAAGTCTTATTCGTGTTCCATCATCTACACCCTTAGGTATTGTTACAGATATCTTTTTTGTAATTTGACTATTTCCTTGTCCATTGCAATCTGAGCATGGATTAGTAATTTCCTCACCACTTCCTGCACATTGAGGACAAGTTTGCTGTACAGTAAAAAAACCTTGGTTTGAGCGTACTCTTCCATTCCCCCCACAGTATGTACATCTATCTGGACTTGTTCCGGGCTTTGACCCATTTCCTTTACACGTAGTACATTTTTCTGAGGTAGAAAATTGTATATTCTGTTTTTTACCACTGAATGCTTCTTCTAAAGATATTGATAAATCATATCTTAAATCTGAACCTCTATTGCTAGAATTTCTTCCTCTAGAACTTCTTCTACCACCCCCAAATTCACCAAAGAAATCCTCGAAAATATCTGAGAAATCAGCACCACTAAATCCCCCAAAACCACCTTGACCACCACCTCCATTTTCAAAAGCTGCATGACCAAAATTATCGTAGTTTTCTTTTTTTGATTTATCAGAAAGTATTCCATAAGCCTCACTAGCTTCTTTAAATTTATCTTCTGCTGTTTTATTATTAGGATTTTTATCTGGATGATATTTTACTGCTAATTTTCTATAAGCAGATTTTAGTTCTTCGGGACTTGCGTTCTTCCCTACGCCAAGGACATCGTAATAATCTCTTTTAGCCATGTATTACACCTGGACAAATAGATGTCAGTTAAGCGCTTTTTTCTTTATTCTCGTCTTTTACTTCTTCAAAGTCGGCATCAACAACATTATCGTCTTTTTTTCCCTTTTCATCTTTTCCATCGTCTTTATTAGAATCAGATTTTGTATTTTGTTGTGATTTATAAATTGCTTCCCCTAGTTTCATTGAAGCTTGAACCAATGTTTCAGTTTTTTTCTTAATATCTTCTATATTTTCTCCTTTTAGAGCCTCTTTTAGTAAATTAGAACCATCTTCAATTGCTTTTTTTTCAGTATCTGAAATTTTAGAACCATGTTCTTTTAAATTCTTTTCTGTAGAATGTATTAAAGTATCTGCTTGATTTCTCACATCTACTGACTCTCTCTTCTTTTTATCAGCATCTTTATTGGCTTCAGCATCCTTAACCATTTTTTCAATTTCTTCGTCACTTAAACCACCAGAAGCTTGAATTTGAATTTTTTGTTCTTTGCCAGTCCCTTTATCTTTAGCCGAAACATTTACAATTCCATTCGCATCAATATCAAAAGCTACTTCAATTTGAGGAACTCCTCTAGGTGCAGGAGCAATACCCACCAACTCAAAGTTACCTAGCAATTTATTATCAGTTGCCATTTCCCTTTCTCCTTGCAAAACTCTAATCGAAACAGCAGGTTGATTGTCCTCAGCTGTAGAAAATACTTGGCTTTTTTTTGTTGGGATGGTTGTATTTTTTTCTATGAGTTTTGTAGAAACTCCTCCAAGAGTTTCGATGCCTAAAGACAAAGGAGTTACGTCTAATAAAAGTACATCTTTTACATCTCCTTGCAACACACCTGCTTGAATGGCTGCTCCCATAGCAACTACCTCATCAGGGTTAACGCTTTTATTCGGTTCTTTTCCAAAAAAATTTTTAACCTCTTCAATTACTTTTGGCATTCTAGTCATACCACCAACCATAACAATTTCATTAATGTCATTTGCAGAAATACCCGCATCTTTCAAAGCGGTTTTACAAGGTGGTATAGTTCTTGCAATTAGATCCTCAACTAAAGCTTCAAGCTTGGCTCTAGTCATTTTTAAGTTTATATGTTTTGGACCAGTTTTATCTGCTGTTATAAAAGGAAGATTAATATCAGTTTGTTCAGCAGCAGAAAGCTCAATTTTAGCTTTTTCAGCAGCCTCTTTTAATCTTTGAAGAGCCAACTTGTCAGATTTTAAATCAATGCCACTATCTTTTTTAAATTCAGCAATTAAATAATCAACTATTGCATTATCAAAATCCTCACCTCCTAAAAATGTGTCACCATTAGTGGACTTAACTTCAAAGACACCATCACCTAATTCTAATATAGAGACATCAAATGTACCTCCACCTAAATCGTATACAGCAATTTTTTTATTTTGTTTTTTGTCTAATCCATATGCTAGTGAAGCGGCCGTTGGTTCATTAATAATTCTTAAAACTTCTAAACCAGCAATTTTACCTGCATCTTTAGTAGCTTGTCTTTGTGCATCATTAAAATATGCTGGAACAGTAATCACAGCTTTACTCACTGCTTGTCCTAAATATTTTTCTGCTGTTTCTTTCATTTTTTGTAATATGAAAGCTGAAATTTGTGATGGTGAGTATTTTTCACCCTTCGCTTCAATCCAAGCATCACCTTTTTCAGAATTCACAATTTTGAACGGAGCTGCTTCGATATCTTTTTTTACAGTTGAGTCTTCGAATCCTCTTCCAATTAATCTTTTAACTGCAAATATAGTATTCTCTGGATTTGTAACCGCTTGTCTTTTGGCTGGCTGACCAATTAATTTTTCATTTTTCTCTGTAAAGGCTACAACAGATGGAGTTGTTCTAGTACCTTCTGCATTTTCTAAAACCTTAGCCTGACTACCTTCCATGATAGCAACGCACGAGTTTGTTGTGCCTAAGTCTATTCCAATAATTTTACTCATATTTTAATACCTTTTTTTTTATATAGGTGCTAAATTTAAATCTACAAGTTAAGCTATCCACTATTTCTCCTCTAATTTTTCTTTATTTTCCTCATTTTTTTTATCATTACTCTTTTTTTTTTTTGAAACACCGACTAATGATGGTCTCAAAAGTCTGTTTTTTATAGTAAATCCTTTTTGAATTTCTTGAACAATAGTTCCAGGTTCTTTATTATCATCTTCTATTTCCATCATTGCTTGATGAAGATTTGGATCTAGTTTTTTGTGAAGGCTTTCAATTGGTTTTATATTATTTTTTTGAAAAATTGAGATTAAATCTTTGTTAATTATATCAAGATGCTCAAGTGTTTTTTTGAGCGCCTCAGAATCTTTTAATGATCCATCACTTTTTAGAATTTGTTTTGATCTTTCAAGGTTATCTATTAGGCTTAAGGCTTCCTTTGCGAAAGCGAAACCTCCATACTCAAAAGCTTCATCTTTTTCTTTCTCAAATCTTCTTCTTTGATTTTCCATTTCGGCAAAAGTTCTGGCTAATTTATCTTCTAATTCTAAAATTATTTCTTCAGGTTTCTTTTCTTTCTTTTCATTCTCTGTATCGTTAGAAGCAGTCACTTCAGCATCATTATCTATTGCTTTTTCTTCTGGACTTTTTATTTCAGGATTTTGGTTTTGTTCTTTTTCCATAGAGTCTTATATGGTATGAAATTCTTAGATTTCTAGATGCAAAATATAAAAATAAAAAAATTACTTATAGGCACTAATAATAAAGGAAAACTTAAAGAAATAAGGAATTTATTACCCAAATATATTGTAACATTCTCTCCTTCAGACTTTAATCTCAAGAGCCCAAAAGAAAACGGGAAGACTTTCAAGGAAAATTCACTTATAAAATCGAGATTCTTTTCAAAAAAATCTAATCTTGTTTGTTTAGCTGACGACTCAGGTTTAGAGATAGATATTTTAAAAAAAAAGCCAGGAATATATTCTGCTAGATGGGGAGGTAAAAATTTAGACTTTAATAAAGCAATTGAAAGAGTCTACAAAGAACTTAAGAAAAAAAATAAGAATTGGAAAGAGAAAAAAGTAAAAGCTCGTTTTATATGTGCATTGTCTATAAGTAATTTTAAAAAAAAAAAAGTTGTGTGTGTCCAAAGTAAAATTGAAGGGCACATATCAAACAAACCAAAAGGAAAAAATGGCTTTGGTTATGACCCAATTTTTATTCCCATTAAGAAAAAACTTACTTTTGGTCAAATGAAACCTTCTGAAAAATATAAAATTGATCATCGATATAAGGCTTTTAAAAAAATTAAAAAATTTCTATAATTTGATTCTTTTCAATTTTATAAAAATTTAAACGATGATTAATTTCATTATTCTTAATATCAAAAATACCAATCTTTCCTTTAAAGGAATTTTCTTTTTTAAAAAGCTTTTGAGTATCTGTAATCAAAAAATCATTTTTAAGGGACAAATAATAAATTAAACCTACCAAATCATAACTCAACAAACTTATATGATTTGGGTAATTCTTAAATTTTTTATAAAATCTATCTTTGTAAGTATCCCAATTTTTTTTATTTATTGATGGATAATAAATAGGTTGGAGACTTTTTTCCTGAATTAGACTTTCGTTAAACCACTGATTTAAAGATATAAAGTATTTTTTATCAGGTGAGATATCACTATATAAAAGAGATGTAGCAACACTTTTTAAGCTTTCATCAAAATCAGCTATTATAACAGAATTAAAATTAACTTTTCCTAAGGTATATTTTTTTTCTAATTGTTTAATTTTTTTTTCTTTATTTGGGTCTTCAGACTTTTCTAATCTTTTAATTTCATCTCTTAAATTTTGTTTTCTTACTTTATAATTTGTTATTTTTTCAATTTGTTTTGTTAATTTAGTCGGCTCAGTATCGTATTCATATATTTTTTTTGCTTTCAATTTTGAATTTTTTAAACCTTTTTTTATTTCAGCTTCATACTTAAATTTAGGTAATAAAAAAATTGTTTTTTTAATTTCATTTAGTTTTAAAAACTTCTTTATGGCATTTAATTGTGATGTAGAATTCACACCTGCACTTATTACATTTTGTGGTAGTCCAATTGTTTTATTTGTTAATGAAAGAAAAATTAGATCTTCAACTTCATTAAGATAATTAATATTTTCATAAAAAACTGGCCCTATAACAATTTTAACATTTTCATCCTTTAGTTCTAATGCAGATTTTAAGGTTTTTTTTGGATTTGAACTTGTGTCCTTTACTATCACTTCTATATTATCGTTATTAATATCACTTATTGCCATTCTAACAGTCTTGATAATCTGTTGCCCAATTTCCTGATTATTTTCACTTAATGGAACAAGTAGCCCAATTTTTAGTTTCTGATTTGCTAATATTTTTTGAGGTAAAATAATTAAACAAATGAATAATAGTGAAAATAATAATTTTGAAATTTTAATCATTAAAATAATAATATATTAATAAGATATAATAATGTCTTTAAATATCAAATCTGACAACAATAAGATAAAAGTCGGATTATATATTGTTGCAACACCTATCGGTAATTTAAAAGATATGTCTCATAGGGCAATAGATACTTTAAGTCAGTCAGATTATATTCTATGTGAGGATACTAGAGTTTCAAAAAATTTACTAAAAAAATTTAACATCAATAGCAATTTAATTTCCTATCACAAATTTAATGAAAAAAAAAATTTGAGCCGGGTAATCAAATTATTAAAATCAGGGTGTTTGATCTCACTTATCTCAGATGCAGGAACTCCAATGATTTCAGATCCAGGAACTCTTTTAATAAATGAATGTTTGAAAAATAATATTCACATATCATTGGTACCAGGCCCTTCAGCTGTTTCCAGTGCAATATCAGTAAGTGGATTTAAAGATAGATTTTTATTTTATGGTTTTTTACCAGAAAAAAAAAAATTATTAGAAAATGACTTTCAAGTTTTATCTAAACTTAATTTTTCAATAGTGTTGTTTATCCCAGCAAAAAAAATAAATAAAAATATTCCAATCTTAAAAAAATATTTTTCAGGAAGAAAAATTTTAATTTGTAGAGAAATGACAAAAATTTATGAAGAATTTTTAAGAGAAGAAATTGACGATTTAAAAATATTTGAACAAGGGCTTAAGGGTGAACTAACTGTAGTAATTTCTGATTTTGGGACAATCAAAAATACTGTACAAAAATTAACCGAATCAGATAAAGATATAATAAAAAAAACAATTAATAAATTAAGTGTAAAAGAAATTGTGAATTTAATAAGTAGAAATAATGAAATACCAAAAAAAGAAATTTATAAATACTGTATAGAATTAAAAGATGAAGATTAAATTAATTTTATTCTTACTTTTATCGATACTTCTATTTGGTTGTACTGGTGTAGGATCAAAAGGTTTTTTTGGCACTGGAGTGAGTGTCGCATTTGATCCAAGATCTGTTGGCACTCAAATCGATGACTCAATAATGGAAAAAAATTTAACAGCTAGAATTCTTTTAAGAGATAAAAAATATTTATTAAATATAAAATCTAAAGTACTTGATGGGAGAATTTTTCTTACAGGCAAAATTGAGAATCCAGAGGATAAATTACAATTAACCAAGTTAGCATGGGAAACGCCAGGCGTTAGATCGGTTAGAAATGATATTAAGATTAAGGAAAAGTTTAACTTTAAACAATCAGCTAAAGATTTATTAATTACTTCTCAGTTAAGGACTGCAATTATTCTAAATAAAAAGATAAAAGCAACCAATTATCAAATTGATACTTATAAAAAGAAAATCTTTATTTACGGAATTGCAATTACCAAAGAAGAAAAAAATGAGGTTTTACAAGAAGCTAAAAATATACTTGAAGTAGAAGATGTTATAGCAAGTATAATCTTGGTTGGGGATTTAAGAATCCAAAAAGACTAGTTTTTTTTATAATCTATTACATCTGCAGAGTATGCTGCAATTGAGGCCAAATTTATTATTTCAGATGTAGATGATCTTAGTGGTGCAATTTCAATTGGTTGCCCTAATCCAATTAATAATGGTCCTATAACTTTTGCTCTACTCATAGATTTTATCATTTTATAGGAAATAGCTGCACTATGTTGACTTGGCATTATCAATACATTTGAATTACCAACTATTTCAGAAAAAGGGTAAAGTTCTTTATACATTTCTTCAAGAGCAACATCTGGTTGCATTTCACCGTCAAATTTAAAATCAACTTTTTTCTTCTTAAGTATTTCTACTGCATCACTTATTCTTTTAGTTCTATCAGTAAAAGGTTGGCCAAAGGTGGAGTGAGATAAAAAAGCAACTTTAGGGTCAAAGCCGAAAAGACGAACAACTCTTGCTGCTGAAATAGCCATATCTGCTAATTGACCTGCATCTGGATATTCAATAACTGAAGTATCACAAATGAATATAGTTTTTCCTCTATTCACAACCAAATTTAGGCCAAACATAATTTCCCCTGGTCTTGGATCTACAACCTTGGTAATTTTTTCTAGTGAAGATGAATATCTTCTAGTGTTTCCAGTGATCATTGCGTCTGCGTCTTTGCAAGCTACCATGCAGGAAGCCCAAATAATTCTATCATTTTTAACTAGTCTATCACAATCCCTTTCTAACATACCTCCTTCTCTTTGAAGTTTTTTAAATAAATATTTAACATACCTCTCTCTCTTTAATTTATCTTTTGAATTAACAATTTCGATATCAAAATTTTCATTGTAACCAATCTTCATAATTTGATCTTTAATTAATTCTTCTTTACCAATTAAAATCGGTATACCTAATTTTGAATTTTTGAAAGCTATAGCAGCTTTAAGCATATTTTCATCTTCTCCATCTGCAAAAACAACTTTTTTTGGTTTTTTCTTGATGTAAGAATTTATACCTTGCATGATAGTTACTGTCGGATCTAATCTTTGTTTAAGGAGTTCTTTGTAATTTTCAAAATCTTCTATTTTTATTCTTGCCACCCCAGTATCTATAGCAGCCTTTGCTACCGCTGCTGGAATTACACTTATCAATCTAGGATCAAAGGTCGATGGAATAATATATTCTTTGCCATAATGAGGTCTGTCACCTCCCATTGCAGCAACAACTTCATCAGGAACATCCTCTTTTGCTAAATTTGCAATCGCGTGAGCAGCTGCAATTTTCATTTCTTCATTAATTGTTTTAGATCTTACATCTAATGCTCCTCTGAAAATATAAGGAAACCCAACTAAATTATTAACTTGATTTGGATAGTCAGATCTTCCAGTAGCAATAATTGCATCATCTCTCACTTCTTCAATCTCCTCTGGAGTAATTTCAGGATCAGGATTTGCACAGGCGAAAATTATTGGATTTTTTGCCATCTTTTTTACCATGTCTTTTGTTAGAGCACCTTTAGCTGACAACCCTAAAAAAACGTCAGCATCTTCAATTGCATCATTTAAAGTTCTGTCTTTTGTTTCAATAGCGTGACTTGATTTCCATTGATTCAAATTCTCTCTTCCTCTGAAAATTACTCCTTGTCTGTCAATCATCGTAATATTTTCCCTAGGAACACCACTTTTATAAAATAAGTTTGTGCATGCCATAGCGGAAGCTCCTGCTCCATTTACAACTATTTTTATTTTATTAATTTTTTTCTTATTTATGTCTAAAGCATTAATTAGTGCAGCAGTGGTAATTATAGCTGTTCCATGTTGATCATCATGGAAAACTGGAATATCCAATATTTCTTTCAGTTTATCTTCAATGATAAAACAATCTGGTGCTGCAATATCTTCAAGGTTTATACCTCCAAAGCTTGGGGAAAAATTTTTTATACTTTTTATAATTTCATCTGGATCATTAGAGTCTATTTCAAGATCAATTGAGTCTATGTCTGCAAATCTTTTAAACAAAACAGCTTTCCCTTCCATTACTGGTTTTGAGGCTAAAGCTCCTAAATTACCCATACCCAAAATAGCTGAACCATTGCTAATAACGGCTACTAGATTTCCTTTACTAGTATAATCAAAAGCAGCTTCTGGATTATCACTTATAGCTCTAACAGGAGCAGCAACTCCAGGAGAATAAGCTAAAGCAAGATCTCTTTTTGTAGTCATATTTTTTGATGAAGAAATTTCAATCTTCCCTGGTTTTTTAAATCTATGAAAATCTAAAGCTTCTTTATCTGTGTAATGATCAATTTTTGTTTTTTTCATTTTTCTTAATTAGGTGTACAAATGGAGTAAAATTAACACTAATATGATTTATGAATTTAGTTAAGTCAACAGGCACTTTTGGTTTTTATACTATAATCAGTAGAATACTTGGTTATTTAAGAGATGTTTTAATTGCAATATTTTTAGGGACAAGTTTTTTAGCTGATGCATTCTTTGTTGCGTTTAGGATTCCAAATACCTTTAGAAGATTATTTGCTGAAGGTACTTTTAATGCAGCTTTTGTTCCAAGTTACACTTCTATTTTTGTAAAAAATAAAGATAAATCTAAAATATTTGCCAATGAAATATTTAATCTTTTATTCTTAGGTTTATTTTTTTTAGTTTTAATTATTGAAATTTTTATGCCTATTTTCGTAAGCTTAATTGCTCCAGGCTTTACTCAAAATACTCAAAAATTAGAGCTCGCTGTAACTCTCACAAGAATAACGTTTCCATTTTTAATGTTTGTGAGCTTATCTTCTTTTTTTGGAGCAATATTAAACTCACATAATAAATTTGCAGCTGCTTCAGCTGCACCAATTATTTTAAATTTAATCTTAATTTTAATATTACTTTTTGGAAATTATTTGAATGATGATCTAATTTATTACCTTTCTTGGGGTGTTTCAACAGCTGGTTTGTTACAATTTGTTTTTTTATATAAATTTGTAAAAAAATTTTATGCAATAGAATTTAATTTTAAAATTAAAATAACAAATAAAGTTAAATTTTTTTTTAAAAAGCTCTTACCTAGTATTTTTTCCTCAGGTGTAACGCAGGTTAATATCCTAGTTGGGACAATAATTGCTTCATTTGAAGCAAGTGCAGTTTCCTATTTATATTATGCTGACAGAATATATCAAATAAATTTAGCAATTGCAGGAATAGCAATAGGAGTAGTCGTTTTGCCCCAATTATCCAAATATGTTTTTTTTAAAAAAAAAAATAAGATTTTAAAAATTCAAAATAAAGCATTAGAGATAAGCATGTTTCTGAGTTTACCAGCATCTGTAGCATTACTTGTAGGGTCTGAAGAAATTATTTCAGCACTATTTGGATATGGATCATTCAGTAAAGAGGCGGTGTCTAATTCAGCAAAAGCCCTCTTCTATTTTGGTTTAGGTTTGCCAGCATTTGCATGTATCAAAGTTTTTTCTACTTTTTTCTTTGCAAATAATGACACTAAAACTCCCTTTTATATTTCAGTAATTTCAGTTGCTCTCAATATTGTTATAAGTGTCTATTATTTTAAAAATGTAGGTTTTATAATTATACCAATAGCAACAACTATTTCATCATGGTTTAATTCATTGACATTATTTATTTATTTAAAAAAAAAAGATTTATTTGAATTTAACAAAACTTTTTTGACTAGATTTGTTAAGATACTTTTTGCTTCAATTTTAATGGGCTGTTTTTTCAAATATTTAATTTTAACCTTTGATCATCAATTAGCTTATGGATATTATCTTAAATCATTTTATTTGATATTAAGTGTTTTTCTAGGTCTTTCATTTTATTTGATATTGTCATTATTTATCAAAGCCTTTAAATATGAAGATATTAAATTAAAATATTAATTATGTTAAAAAAAATTTTTTCTGGAGTTCAACCTACCGGTAATCTGCATTTAGGAAATTATTTAGGAGCAATTAAAAACTTTGTTAGCTTAAATAACGATAATGAAAATAAATGTATTTTTTGTGTAGTTGATTTGCACGCAGTTACTGTAAGTCAAGATCCAAAAATATTGAAAAATAATATACGTGAGACTGTTGCAACTTTTTTAGCAAGTGGAATAGACCCTAAAAAAAGTATAATTTTTAATCAATCTCAGGTCAGTGCTCACTCAGAAGCAGCATGGATATTAAGTTGTATCGCAAGAATGGGTTGGCTAAATAGAATGACACAGTTTAAGGAAAAGGCAGGGAAAGATAAAGAGAAAGCTAGTGTCGGGCTTTATTCATATCCTGTCTTAATGGCAGCGGATATATTGTTGTACGACACAACACATGTTCCAGTTGGTAATGACCAAAAACAACATTTAGAACTTTGTAGAGATATTGCTCAGAAATTTAATAATGATTTTAAAGTGAATGATTTTTTTAAAATACCAGAGCCCTTAATTCAAAAAGAATTTTCAAGAATAATGAGTCTTAAGGATGGATTAAAAAAGATGAGTAAGTCAGAATTATCTGATTTAGGTAGAATAAATTTAACTGATGAGAAAGATCAAATTTCAAATAAAATCAAGAAAGCTAAAACTGACTCATTACCAATACCATCAAAGGTAGAAGAGTTAAATAACAGACCAGAGGCTAGAAACTTGTTGAGCATTTATGCTAGTTTAACAAATTTATCTTTAGAAAAATCAATTCAAAAGTTTTCAGGTAAAAATTTTTCTGAATTTAAAGAAATTTTGTCACAAATTTTGATTGAAAAAATAAATCCCATATCAATTGAAATTAAAAAATTATTAAATGAAAAAAAATATTTAGATAAAATACTCCTAGAAGGTTGTAAGGAAGCAGATAGTTTAGCCTCTAAAAAGATCAAGAAAATTCACGATATAGTGGGTTTTTAAAATATATTTATTTTCAGTTTTAATTTCTAAATTAATGACTATATATTAAATATGTTTGTTCAAACTGAAATAACACCAAATCCCAATTCTTTAAAGTTCCTGCCTGGAAAAAAAGTCTCAGCATATTTGTCTAAATGTTCAGATAAAACCAAACTATCAAGTTGTTCTCTCTCATCTCTTAATTTTGCTCTAGCTTTTCTAAATTCTCTATATGACGAATGAGTATTTAAGTTTCTTTGGTAAGCTCTTACAGAAGCTTGCAAAACATTAAATTTCATTACTTTGTGTCCTTCAGTTTTTTCTGCGTCTTTAGGCTTCAATCCTTCACCCGACCAAGTCCACTGTCCAAATAAAGCATTACCCTCTAAAGCAAAACGTGATGTGCCCCAACCAGTTTCTTTTGCAGCTTGGGCTATAGCTAATGAAGTTGGAATTTCATCCATTCTGATTTTTAAAGTTGAGAGATCCTTTGAAGGTATGCCGTATTGCTTAAATTTTTGATTCAACCATTGTTTTTCCAACTTAGTATTGTTGTTTTTATTGATTATTGCAAAAAGTTTTAGTCTATCTAATTTAATATTATTATTTTCCTCTAAAATTAAAGGCAAAACAATTTGTATAAATAAGTTTTTTCTTTTTTTTGTACTTTCTATTTTCTTAATTTCATTAGGCAACCACGTTAATGCAACAGGTCTAACTAATTTATTTGTTCTAACATCATCCAAGTTATAATTTGTATCTTTAAATAATTGACTTATAGTTGAAGCGCTAAGTCTTACTGACTCAGTTTCTAAATCATTAAGGGTAAGAATATCAGAAAGCAAATCTTTTTCATCGAATGTTTCATTTACATCAATTTGTATTTGTTCTTCTTTTCCATTGAGTTTGTAAACCATAATTTTCCTAGAATCATTTTGGAACTCTTTTGAAAAAATTTCTTGATTCGCAAAATTAATGAAAATTGGAGCAACATAAAAAAAACCTATCACTCCGAAACCAGCTATAATTGTTCTACCTATTGAGCCACTTACTCTATCTCCAAATAAATTTATTACCTCGGTAGTCTTTTTTTTTCTATTTACGTTTAAAAATTTTATTTTTTTAAATTTAAATTGCCTCAACTTCTTTAACCTCTCTAATATAGTGTTTTAACAAATTCTGAACCCCTTGTTTTAATGTTAAAGTAGAGCTTGGGCAACCTGAGCAGCTTCCTTGCAATTTAACTTTCACAATTCCATCGTTAA
>CACHOW010000019.1 GCA_902581695.1 uncultured Pelagibacteraceae bacterium
AAGGAAACAACATTGATACATCAATTGATGTTTTTGTTAAAATATTAATTGAAGCAGGTTGATGTAAAGTATTCCACCAATCTACAGAATATTTAATTATTGGAACATTTATAATTCCAAGAATAGTAATTATTAATGTTACCTTAAAAACCTTATCTTTATCCTCGAATATTCTCCAGGCCAGAATATACATTGCATAAAATAGAGCCAAAATAAGCATAGAGGTAATTCTCGCATCCCATGCCCACCATGTTCCCCAGGTTGGTTTTCCCCAAATAGATCCTGTAACGAGAGCGATAATATTAAATACAAAACCAGAGGGAGCTAAACTTTTGGAAATTAAAAAAAAGTTCTGAACTTTAAATATATATCCAAAAATAGATAAAAAAGTTATTAACGAAAAGATTCCAAGTGAAATCCATGCTGCTGGTACATGAACATACATAATTCTGACAGCATCACCTTGTTTGTAGTCTTGAGGAGAAAGTATCAACGCTTCAGATAATCCAATTGATAGAACAATTATAAACAATAATAAAACATACTTTGGAGCTTTGGATGTTATTGAAAAAATTTTATTTGGTTCTAAATATTTAAACATTTTTTATGATTTTTAAATCTAAGGATTTTTAATATGAAATGCTTATCTGATCAAGAATGTAGAGGGAGATAATAACGAAGGGTAAATATTTAACACTCTTGATCAGAATTGGCTTAAGTTTAAGAAATCGCTGTGTCAAAGGTTTGAGCTAAATGTGTTTAAAAAGTGATTTATTTAATTTGAAAGCTTAAAATAACTCGATCCTTTTTTTCCTGAGAAAATTTCCTCAATTAAGGGATGTTTTATTGGCTCATCAGAGTCATCGACTAATAAATTTTGCTCAGAAACATACGCTTCATATGTAATTTCATCGTTTTCAGCTAGTAAATGGTAAAATGGTTGATCTTTTCTAGGTCTTACATTTTTCGGTATCGATTGATACCATTCCTCTGAATTATTAAATTCAAAATCTACATCGTATATAACGCCTCTAAATTCAAAATGTTTGTGCTTTACGATATCTCCAATGGAAAATTTAGCTTTTTGTTCTGCCATAAGTATTAGTATGGGTATTTAAATGTAAAAATCAATAAGAAAAATTTTAAATTTTTGTAAAAATATTATTTGTGTTAATATCTTTTAAGTGAACAAATCTTTTTTAAAGTTTCTTACGGATTTTGGGCCATTAGTAATTTTTTTTTACTACTACTACGATAGTAATAAAGATCTTAAAGTTGCAATTCCTCCTTTTATAATTGCGACAATAATAGCATTAGCAGTTATGTGGTTTTTAGAAAAAAAAATACCTAAAGTTCCATTATTGAGTGGAGTATTAATTACTTTTTTTGGAGGATTAACAATTTATTTTGATAACCCAATTTTTATTTTCATAAAGCCTACAATTATAAATATTCTTTTTGGTTTTGCTCTAATATTTGGAAAATATTTTACTGATGAACCAGTTCTTAAAAAATTAATGGGAAAATCAGTTTCATTAACTAATGAGGGTTGGGAAATATTAAATAAAAGATGGATTTACTTTTTCTTTGCATTAGCAATACTAAATGAAATAGTGTGGCGAACACAATCAGAGGAATTTTGGGTTAACTTTAAAGTATGGGGTTTATTGCCGATAACTTTTATTTTTACAGGATTCCAAATAGGACTAATCAATAAATATAAAACAAATGAATAATAACTTAAGACTGGTTATCAACAATATTAAGGATAAAAAACTAGAGGAAAAACATTTCTTTGAAAAAGAAGAATTAAAAATTATTTTAGATTTATATGCAAAAATGGTCTCTGAGGGCTCATGGAAAGATTATGGCCTTTCAATATCAAGTAAACAGGTAGGTTTTAGTGTATTCAAAAATGCTACAGAAAATGCTCTTTATAAAATTTGTAAGAATTTTAAGCCGAAAAATAAAAATCTTAAGTATTTAATAACTGATGTTAATGGGAAAATATTAAAAAATTCTTTTGAATTGAATAAACTACTGGAAAATACTAACTGGAAAAAATTATCTAAATAGGAATTATCTTCTTTGACCAAATAATCTTAAAAGCATAATAAATAAATTAATGAAGTCTAAGTAAAGAGTTAAAGCACCCATTACAGCTTTTTTACCTATTAATTCACCTGAATCACTTGCTACATACATATTTTTGATTTTTTGAGTATCATATGCAGTTAGGCCAACAAAAATTAAAACACCTAAAATCGAAATAACAAAGTACATCATTGATGATTTCAGAAATATATTTACTAAAGATGCAATAATAATTCCAATAAGACCCATCATTAAAAATGATCCAAGTTTAGTAAGATCTCTTTTAGTTGTATAACCATACAAACTCATCGCACCAAATGTAGCAGAAGTTATAAAAAATACTCTTGCAACACTTGCACCAGTATAAACTAACAAAATCCAGGACAAAGATAGCCCCATCAGTGCGGCAAATACCCAAAATACAGTCTGTGCCTTTGATGCGCTCATTTTATTGATCCCAAAACTCATATAAAAAACTATCCCGAGAGGAGCCAACATTACTAACCACTTTAGACCTGAAAAAAATAAAGCATTTCCAATGCTTGTAAACCCTGTAATTGCTCCAGTTGAATCTGTTACGACTGACATTTTAAAAGATATCAATGCTATGATTCCTGTTAATAAAATTCCAGTTGCCATGTAGTTATAAACTTTAAGCATGTAGGCTCTTAGACCTTCATCCATTACTATAGTTGATTCTTGAGCTGCTTTAGCTCTTCCTAAAATACCTTTTTTGTCAAATTCCATGATTCGAAATATATAGTCTTTTACTAATTATTCAAGATGCCTTAAAAGATAAATAAAAAATAACACTATAAAGCCTCAATGAATTACAAAAAATTAGGTAATACTGATCTTGATGTGAGTACAATTTGTCTCGGTACTATGACGTGGGGAGAGCAAAATACTCAAGAAGAAGGTTTTAAACAAATGGATTATGCTTTTGAAAAAGGTGTAAACTTCTGGGATACAGCTGAAATTTATTCTATTCCTATGAGAGAAGAAACTTACGGAGAAACTGAGAGAATAATTGGTAATTGGTTTCAAAAAACTAACAAAAGAAAAGATGTTATCCTAGCAACTAAAGTATGCGGAAATACTTCCAATAAATATATCAGAGGTGGGGGTTACAATTTTGGAAAAGAAAAAATTTCTTTAGCTTTAGAAGAAAGTCTTAAAAGATTAAAAACTGATTATATAGACCTATATCAACTTCATTGGCCTGAAAGAAATACAAATTTTTTTGGCAAACATGGTTATGAGCATGATGATGAAGATAATAATTGGACACCTTTTGAAGAAATTTTAGGAAGTTTAGATAAATTTATTAACCAGGGAAAAGTTAGATATATAGGTTTGTCTAATGAAACTGCCTGGGGTCTGTCGAAATTTCTAGAACTATCAAAATTAAAAAATCTTCCAAAAATGATGTCAGTTCAAAATCCTTATAATCTACTTAATAGAACATATGAGGTTGGATTGGCAGAAATATCTGTTAGAGAGCAAAGTGGATTATTAGCATACTCACCATTAGCATTTGGCTATTTAACAGGAAAATATAGAAACAACAATCTACCAGATAAATCAAGAATGAAGTTATTTAAAGATTTTACAAGGTATAAAAATGAAAATGGTCAAAACGCTATTGAAGAGTATTATAAAATATCAAAAAAATTCAATATTGATTTAACTCAAATGTCATTGAAATTTTGTGAAATCCAGCCTTTTGTGACAAGTGTAATAATAGGTGCAACAACAATGGAACAGTTGAAAACAAATATAGAAAGTGTAAATGTAAGTTTAACAAACGAAATTATTAATGAGATTAACGAAATTCAAAAAAAATATCCAAATCCATGTCCATAATTAAAAATATATTATTTATAACTTTTATTATCTTAATCACGTTTAACTCAAAAACTTTTGCAGAGGACTTAAAAAAAGTTGGAAAATATAAAGATTGGGAAGTAATGGTTATGAATGAAGCATCAGGTAAAGTATGTTTTGCTCAATCCACTCCGGTTTTACAAGCACCAAAAAAAAATAAAAGGGATGCGAGATTATTTGTTACCTTTAGACCTGGTGAAAAAATTTCTAATGAAATAAGTGCCACTGCAGGATACGAGTTTAATAAAAATAACTCTGTACTAGCAACCTCAGGGAATAATAAATTTAAATTTGATATTAAACAGCAAGGTTTTGCTTGGATGACTAGTAATAAAAAAGAAAATATTATGGTCAAAGTAATGAAAAAAGGATCAAGAATAATGGTTGCGGGATATAATGAGAAGGGTTCTCAAACTATTGACCATTACTCATTATTAGGATTTACGAAGGCTTATAATACTGCCAAAAAAGCCTGCGGTTAATAAATGAAATCAAAAAAAAGAATTGTGTTAGCTTATTCTGGTGGCTTAGACACATCTATTATACTTAAATGGCTTCAGGAAAATTATAATGCTGAAGTAATTTGTTACACTGCAGATATTGGTCAAGAAATTGATAAAAAAAAAATTATTTTAAATGCTAAAAAATTAGGAGTTAAAAACATAATTATAAAAGATCTTAAGGATATATTTATAAAAGATTATGTATTCCCAATGCTTAGAGGTCATGCGATTTATGAGGGTGTTTACTTGTTAGGAACTTCAATAGCGAGACCACTGATTGCAAAAGATCAAATAAGGGTAGCAAAAAAATATAAAGCATATGCTGTATCCCATGGATCAACTGGAAAAGGGAATGATCAAGTTAGATTTGATCTTGGCTATCATTACTTTGGTCCAAAAATAAAAATAATTGCACCATGGAGAATATGGAAATTAAAATCAAGAACAGACTTAATAACTTATGCAAAAAAAAATAAAATTTCTATTCCAAAAGATAAAAAAGGTGCTCCACCTTTTTCAGTTGATGATAATTTATTTCATACTTCAACTGAAGGTAAGGTTTTAGAAAACCCAAAAAACTCTGCACCAGAATTGATTTTTCAAAGAACTGTTTCACCAGAAAAAGCACCAAATAAACCCACATTTGTTTCAATTAATTTTAAAAACGGAGATCCAATGGGGGTTAATGGAAAAAAATTAACTCCAGCAAAGTTGCTTGAAAAACTTAATCAATTAGCTGGAAAAAATGGAGTAGGGAGAGTTGATCTTGTTGAAAATAGATTTTTAGGAATTAAGTCAAGAGGAGTTTATGAAACTCCTGGAGGAACTTTGTTAATTCATGCTCATAGAGCAATCGAGTCTGTTACTTTAGATAAAGAAACAATGCATAAAAAGGAAAATATAATGCCAAGATATGCTGAGCTTATCTATAATGGTTATTGGTATTCAAAAGAAAGATTTAAACTTCAGAAAATTATCGATTTAAAAAAAAATAAAGTTAATGGAACTGTTAAACTTAAACTTTATAAAGGAAATATTACTATAATTTCTAGACAAACTAAAAGTTCTGCTTACTCATTAAAAAAAGTTTCTTTTGAAGAAAATAAAACATTCAATAAATCCAATGTTGAAAAATTTATTAATTTTCATAAGAAAAAACTACGTTCTTAATAAGGTTTAGGTCAATTTATCGTTTGTTTAATTTGTTAGAAACTATATCTTGTAATCATGGAATCATTTAAAAATTGGATGAAAGAAGCAGCAAATATTTTATTTGATGATAGTAAAAATGATTTAAGAGCTCTTCCAAAGACTGTCAGATTGCAAATTCTGTTAGTCTTAAGTTTTATTTGGACTACTGTTTTTAGTTTATATGTATTTTCGTACACCACTTTTGCATTTGGTTGGGCAGGACTTTTTGTAGCCCACGTTGGATTAATATTTGCAGTTTATATGACCTTTAAACATTTTCATAGAGCTGAGGAAAGTTCTGCTAGTGTTTTCAAAACAAAAAATTTTGATCCATTTAAAATAATGGTTATTGTTTTTGTGGTTGTCTTTATCTTTGTTTTTTCAAAAGGGATTGAGGTGTTAACAAGTCCTAACCCTTATTCTTATTCAATTCCTTACGATGGTTCCTCAAAATCAGTGTTTGAAAAATGGCTACCATTTAGTAAAGATAAGTAATGGAAAAAATTGCCAAAAATTTACAGCTAGTTTTAATGGTAATCATTTTGATTAGCACTGTTATAGCGGTTGGAATTGAAATTAATAAAATGTTTCTTGTTAAGTCAGTAACTTTAGCTGATTTATTATTAATGTTTCTTTACTTAGAAGTCTTAGCAATGGTTAGAGTTTTTTGGGATCAACAATCAATTAGTATAACCTTACCACTTTTAATAGCAATCACTGCACTTGCACGATTTATTATCCTCCAAGGAAAAGAAATGGATCCAACAGCATTAGTTTATGAGGCAATAGCTATAGTTCTCATCGCTGGTGCGATTGTCATCTTAAGATTAAGACATAGTGATAAATTAGGTCTTAAAAGAAAAAAAAAAAATAAATAATCTTAATGAATTTTGGGACGTCAAGAGCTTCGGCTATTGAAAATCTTAATAGATTTGTTGACCAAAACTTAATTGAATATTCAAAGTTAAGAAATTTTGATTATGGTCCAGACAATAGATCAAATATTTCATGCCTTTCACCTTATATTACTCATGGAGTCGTATCGGAATTAGAAGTAATCAAAAAATCATTAAACAAATTTTCATTCTCTAAAAATGAAAAATTTATCCAAGAAGTTTTGTGGAGAACATATTGGAAGGGTTGGTTAGAATTAAGACCTAATGTTTGGACTGATTATTTAGATGAATTAAAAAAAGTTCGTGAAGAATTTAAAGACAACCAAAACTATAAAGATGCTATTAAGGGCAATACAAACATCGAGTGTTTTAACGAATGGATAAAAGAATTAAAAGAAACTAATTATTTACATAATCACGCAAGAATGTGGTTTGCAAGTATTTGGATTTTTACTTTGGATTTACCTTGGCAACTGGGTGCAGAGTTTTTTATGAAACATCTTTATGATGGAGATGCTGCATCCAATACTTTAGGATGGAGATGGGTTGCTGGAATTCAAACACAAGGAAAGAATTATCTGGCTAGTGAATGGAATATTAAAAAATTTACCAACAACAGATTTGGTAATATCAAACTTAATGAAAATGCTCCTCCGAAAACAAGCGATAAGACTTATGCTGCATCAAAATTGGAGTTTAATAACCCACAAAATCTTGAAGAAAAAAATCTTCTTATTTTTGAGAATAATTTATCTTTTGAAATAAGTGATTTTAAAGATCAAAAATTTAAAAAGGTTTTTTTAATTTCTAACAAAAATGAAAACCGAACCATAAAGCTCAGTGAAAAATTAGTAAAATTCAAGTCTCAATTAATTGAAGATCAAAAAAAGAGATTAGAAGAAAAATCAATCAATACTGAAATTATAGATTTGAGTGACATACAAAATATTAATGAAACTTCTTATGGTTTATATCCTACAGTTGGTGAAAACCTAGATTTTATAAATTCAAATAATTTAAAAATAAAATTTCTGTATAGAAAATTAGACCAATTTTCTTGGCAATATTGTAATAAAGGTTTTTTTAATTTTAAAAATTATATTCCAAAAATAGTTACAACTTTTAATTAAAACCACCTAAACATTCCGATAATTCCAGCCGTCGCATAAAAAAATTGTAAAAATAATATTCCTCTATGACCACCCCTATAAGCCCAAATTCCAATTAAAATTGCAGATACAAGTAATAAACAAAAACCAAAAAATTCTATTCCAATATTTAAGGCAACAAATAATGAATATAAAATTGCCGTAATAACCCCTGCCCATTCAAAAATTTTATTATTCATAAAAGTTTCTAAAAATTAGCTTAGCTTAGAACACTTCTTAGAACAATATTTTACTCTATCCCAATTAAGTTTCCATTTCTTGCGCCAAACAAAAGGTCTTTTGCAAACAGGACATGTTTTGGATGGTAAATTTTCTTTTCTCATTAAATTGTATTTTGTTTTATAAATTTATCAGCCTCAGATAAAATTAATTTTTTTCTATCCGTTTTCATTTTATCAAAAATTCTTACCATCATTGATAATCTAGGGTTTGTTAAAAAAAATTTTCTGTTTCGATCTATAAATCTCCAATAAAGACCATCCATTGTATTGCACCACTCTCCTTTTTTAAAATCCATCATTTTCATAAAATAAGCTGATCCACAGATATAAGGTTTGGTTGCAAATATTCCACCTTCACTAAATAATCCCATGCCATAAACATTTGGTACCATTACCCAGTCAGAAGAGTCTACAAACATTTCCATAAACCATTTATAAACTACAATTGGTTTAATCTCACAAAGGTTCATTATGTTAGATAAAATCATTAGTCTTTCAATATGATGAGACCAGCCATGGTTTAATGCATTCTTGATTGCATAATCTAATGGTGGCAAACCTGTTGTTCCATCGTACCAAGACTTTTTCATTTTTCTATTTTGTTTAAAAAAATTTTTTGTTTCCATTTCCTCTGAATAACTTTGGTAAATTCCTCTCATAAACTCTCTCCAACCAATTACTTGGCGAATATAACCTTCTAAAGAATTCATTCTTATTTTATTTTTTTTATGAAAATCTAAAACTTTTTGAATAATAAATTCAGGAGTTATTAAACCTAAATTGATATAAGGGCTTAGAGCACTGTGAAATAAAATGTTGTCTTTTTGATTTACTGCGTCTTCATAATCACCAAATAAATTTGATTTTTCTTTTATAAAAAAATTTAGTAGTTTAACTACGTCGTCAAATTCTGTTGCCAACCAAAAGTTTTCTGTACTACCTGGGTGATCTTTAAATAATTTTTCTACGATAGGCTTTAATTTTTTTGTATGATTAGTTTCATTAATTTTAGGAAATTTTGGTATTGAAATATCTTTTGGTAATTTATTTCTATTATCCTCATCAAAGCTCCACTTTCCGCCGATTGGATTTCCATCAGCACCCATCAATATTCCTGATTTTTTTCGAACCTCTTTGTAAAACGTTGCCATAAAGGGTTTTTTTGATTTTCCTAGGTAATTTTTGAATTCACCTCTTGAGTTTAAAAACATAGGAGTTTGAAAAACATTCCAATTAATTTTTTCTTTTTTTAAGAATTGAGAAATTTTTTTTTCAAAAAACTTATCTTCAATTTCAAAACTAGAAATTTCTTTAATTTTTTTTGAATTAATAATCTTTTTTAATTTTTTAAGGTAATCATCTTTAAATTCTTTATCTTCAATTTTTGTGTACTCTATTTTAAATTTATTCTTTTTGAGTTTGTCCGCATAAGATCGCATGGAAGACAAGAATAATAGTATTTTCTGTTTATGATGTTTTTCATAAGTGCATAAACCATTGTCTTCTGCCATAAAGAATATATGGTCTTTTTTGAAGCGGTCGAGGTATTTTGATGGAAATAATTGATTACCAAGTATAAAAAATAACTTCATAATTAAATATAACTAATAAAATTTTTTATGTCAGAAAAATATATTGTTTTTGGTGCGACAGGTTCAATTGGATCAAGTTTAGCAGAACAATTAGTAGATTCAGGAAATAACGTTCATTTAGTTGCAAGAAATGAAGCTGAACTTAAAAATATTTCTGACAAACTAGGGTGCACATCCACTGTAGCTGATGTCTTGGAAGAAGGATTTATTGATAAAGTAAAAAATGATATCTCAGAAACCAAAGGTATTGCTTACTGTGTAGGATCAATTGACTTAAAGCCTTTAAGAATGGTTACAGAACAAGATTTTAACAAATGTATGAAACTAAATCTATATTCTGCAGTTGAAGCTATAAAAAGATACCAGGAAAGTTTAAAAAAAAATAAAGGATCAGTAGTTCTATTTTCTACAGTCGCTGCTCAAAGAGGATTTACTAATCATGCTATAATCGCTTCTACAAAAGCTGCAGTTGAAGGATTGACTGTTTCTTTGGCAGCTGAATTTGCACCAAACATCAGAGTAAACTGCATAGCTCCTAGTCTGACACATTCTAAAATTGCTGAACCAATGTTAAAAAATAAAGCTCTAGCCGATGGAATAGCAAAAGCTCATCCACTTAAAAGATTGGGTGAGGGAAAAGATTCTGCTTCACTGGCAAAGTTTCTTATTACTGAAGACAGTTCTTGGGTCACAGGACAAATAATTGCGGTAGATGGCGGAAGATCTAAACTTTCTTAAAGTGAAAAAAGTTTTATTTTTAATACTATTAGTTTTTTTTTTTAACTCAAAATCTTTTTCTCAAAATTATAATTTTCTGAAATTAGCAAAACTTGATGGACCATGGGGCTCGTCATTCTTGAACGAAAATGAATTAATAATTACAGAGAAAAGTGGAAAAATAAAAATTGTAAATATCAAATCTAATAAAATTTCTGAAGTTGATCATAATTTAAATTTTTTGGATTATGGCCAAGGAGGATTATTAGATATACTGTTTAAAGATAATTTTGTTTATATTTCCTATTCTGAAAATAGGGGTAATTGGAAGTCAAGTACTTCAATTGCAAAAGCAAAATTTGATAAAATCAAACTAAACTTTAAAAACATTTTTCAAGCTGAGCCTCCGATTGACTCAGGTTATCATTTTGGTTCAAGATTAGTAATTAAAGATGATTACCTTTTTGCATCAGCAGGAGAAAGAGGGCAAGGTATGATTGCCCAAGACCCTACAAATCATCCTGGAAGTATTATAAGAATTCATTTGGATGGAAGTGTTCCCAATGACAATCCTAAGTTTAAAGGTAATTCAAACTGGCTTCCTGAGATTTATCAAATCGGAATTCGTAACCCTCAAGGTTTGTCTTTATCACCTTTTGATGGAAAAATTTACATGAGCAACCATGGTGCAAAAGGAGGTGACTGGTTTGGAGAAGTAAAAAAAGGTGAAAACTATGGTTGGAAAATATTAGGCTGGGGAGGAAAAAATTATACTGGAACTAAAATTGGACCCAAATGGAAACCAGGTTTTACTAAAGCAATTCAATACTGGGTACCCTCTATCGCTACTAGTGCAATCACTATTTATGAAGGCGATGAGTTTAAGGAATGGAATGGACACGCTTTAATTACATCTCTAAAAGATAAATCATTAAGAAAATTAATATTTGATGATAGATCAAATGTTGAGGAAAAGATAATTTTTAAAGACAAAATTGGAAGAATAAGAGATATACAAGTTCATCCATTTAATGGAAAAATTTATTTTTTAGCAGGAGATAATTTGTGGCTTATGGAAAAAAGTTAATAATAATTTTATGTCTTTTAATCGGGATAACTTCATATAATCATATTGGATTAACAATGGAAAAAAAACCTTATCATCACGTTTCGGATGGAACATTTAGAAACCCAGAAGGATCTCCTGAAAGAAATACAAATTTTAAATGGTCATTTAAAGTTTTTAATAAAGAAAAAAAGAAACTTGATATGACAGTTCCAGAAGAGCATGTGGTTAAAAAAGAAAAAGTACTATCAGATTTATCAAGATTGAAGGATGATGATTACATTGCTTGGATTGGACATGCAACATTTATTATCAAATTAGGAAATACTACAATTATAACTGACCCTGTCTTTTCTAAAAATGCAGGACCATTAATATTTGGTCCAAAAAGATTTACTGAACCAGCACTAAAATTAAATGAAATTCCTAAAATTGATTTATTTTTACTTACTCACAATCATTATGACCATCAAGATATGATGACGATTCGTAGGTTTCCTTTTAAAAATGCAAAAGTGATGCTGCCATTGAAACTTGGTAAATATTTTACAAGAAATGGGTATAGAGATGTAAATGAAATGGATTGGTATGATGAAATAAAGATTAATGAAAAATTAAAAATTACGTTTCTTCCTGCAGTTCATTGGTCCAAAAGAAGCTTAACAGATACTAACAAAACTTTGTGGGGAAATTTTTTAATTGAATATGATGGAAAAAAGATTTTGTTTGCATGTGACACTGGAGTCGGAAATATTTATAAAGATTTAGGAAATAAATTTGGTCCAATAGACATTTCTTTTATAAACATTGGTGCTTACAATTTTTATCCAATTTCTCCTTTTAAAGACAAATCTGCTTATCATACTAATCCTGAAGAAGCCTTAAGTGTAGGTAGGGATTTGAAAAGTAAAAAAGTTATCGGGACACACTGGGGTACGTTTGTTTTATCTTTAGAACCAATAATGGAGCCACCTATTCGATTTAAAAATAATGCCGAAAAATATGGATTTAAAAAAAAGGATGCTGTTATTTTTAAAATAGGAGAAATAAACTCTTTAGAAAATTTACTTAAGTAACATTAATTATCTAAAATTTTTTTTTTAGCTTTCTCAAATTCTTCTTGAGTTAAAACTCCACTCTTTAAGAGATCATTTAGTTTTTCTAATTCACTACTTAAATTTTCGTTTTTACTATCATTTTCTAAATTTTCTAAATTGTCATTTGACTGCAATTCAGAACTTGATCGATTAGAACTTTTTGCACTAAAACCAGTCATAATAGCTCTGCCACCTAAATAAACTACAAAAAGCAAAATAGGAATTATTAATCCCCAAAAAATTATTTTTTCCATAAATTAGTCTTCGTCTTCCTCTCTCCAATTTTTTTCATACATTAGCCAAGCTGCATATATTACTGAAAATGTACCAACTATCATACCATAATCATATCCAGTTTGTCGGTCATATAAATACCAACCTAATTGAGTAGCTCCTATAGGGGGGACCGTAAGTATAAACATTAAAATTGCTATTCGGTATGGATATTTAGGTTTTTTCATAAACCATTCTAACAAATATTTATTATTCGTTTAATTATTAAACTTGCGATCTTTTGAAACAGTCAATTGTATTTTTTAACAAACAAGCAATAGTCATTGGTCCTACACCCCCAGGAACTGGGGTTAAAGCTTTTGCTTTTTTTGAAACTTCATCAAATGCTACATCTCCAACTATTCCTTTATCAGTTTTGTTGATACCAACATCAATAACAATAGTGTCTTTTTTAACCCAGTCACCCTTTACAAGTTCTGGAATACCGACTGCAGCAACAATAATATCCGCCTCTAAGCACTCTGCTTTTAAATCTTTTGTTTTTGAATGAGTAATTGTTACTGTACAGTTTTCTTTTAATAGAAGCTGAGTCATTGGTTTACCATTAAGATTAGATCTACCAACTATAACAGCTTTTTTTCCACTAAGATTTTTTTCAACTTTTTTAATTAATAAATAACATCCTAAAGGAGTGCATGGGACTGAACTTTCATAACCTGAGGATAGATTTCCAACATTGATTGGATGAAAACCATCAACATCTTTTGATGGGTCGATTGCTTCAATCACTTTTTGTTTATCAATGTGTTTTGGAAGTGGTAGCTGTACTAAAATCCCTGAAACTGTATTATCTATATTTAACTCCTTAATTTTATCTAATATAACTTTCTCTTCAACAGTATCTGGATATTTTATTACTTGAGATTTTAATCCAACTTCATTTGCTGATTTTTCTTTATTTCTGACATAAATTTGACTTGGTGTTAAATCACCAATTAAAATTACTGTTAATCCAGGGGCTTTATTATATTTTACTTTAAGATCAGAAACTTCTTTTTTAAGTTCTTCTCTTAACTCTGCTGCTGCTTTTTTCCCATCAATTAAAATCATATTATTTAGAATATCATTGGTGCAATATAGAGCTTCATACACATTTCTATAAACCAAATCAATAAAAGTAAAATAATTGGTGAAATATCTAAGGAACCTAAATTCGGTAAAAAACGTCTAATTTTATTTAATATAGGGTCTGTAAGACGATAACTTAATTCTAAAATAGAATATACAAACCTATTTTGAGTATTTAGGATATTAAATGCTATAAGCCAACTGATAATTACATTAGCTATAACAACATAAGAATAAAGTTTAAGTAATTGTAAAGCTAAATAAAAAATAGCTATCATTTTTTTTCAATGTAAATTGAAGAACTTGGAAATGCGAATGAAGCTTTATTACTTTCAACTATTTGTTTAATTGCAATTGCTAATTTTTCTTTTACTGATAACCACTCATTCCAGCTACCTGAATTAGTAAAACAACGAACATACATATCTATTGAGCTGTCTGAAAATTTATCAACTCTTACTGCAATTCCTATGTTAGTATTAAAATCCTCACTTTTCTTAATATGTTCTTCAATTTGATCTCGAATAGTTTTTAATTGATCAACACTAGTGTCATATTGAAGAGTAATTATCCAACTAATTAACCAATTTGAAGTTTCACTAACATTGACAACTGCATTTTCCGCAAACTGAAAATTAGGAATTATTGCTAGAGATTTGTCAAATTTTCTAATTGTTGTTGAACGAAATCCAATTTTCTCAACTATACCTTCAATAATTCCATCAACAGATATCCAATCACCTATCTTAAATCTTTTCTCAACAAGAACTAAAATTCCTGAAATCAAATTCTTAAATAAATCTTGTGCACCTAAAGCAACTGCCACTCCAAACAAACCTAATCCAGCAATAATCGGTCCAATCTTTATTCCCCATAACTCCAAAACTGCTGCAAGTCCTAAAATAAAAATCAATATTTTTAGTGATTTAATGATCCATCCAATTAATTCTCTTGTTAGAAGTCTATCAAGTCCACTTAAAATGTATGAAACTGGTTCAATTATTTGATGAATAACCCAAAAAATTAAAATGGTAATTAAAGTTCTGTTTATAGTGTCCACAACTTCTCTGCCTTCTGAAGAAAAGGTCATGTAATAACTTGCAATAAAAAAACCTAATACAATAGGTAAAAATCTTGCTGGTCCAATTAAAGCTGAAACAAATGTATCATCTAATTTATTAGTAGTTCTCTTAGAAATAATTTCTAATTTTTTAATAATAAGTTTACTAATCAGTCCTCTAAAAATTAGAAATATTAAGAAAATTCCAATCCCAATCAATATTTGAAAAATATCGACACCTAAGATTCCCTTATTCCAAACAGACAAAAAAATGTCAGAAAAATTATTTATTATTTCCATAATCAAATTTTATATAACAAAAACTCCTCTTCTCCAGGGTTAAAAAGAAAAATTTTTTTCCACTTAATTTCATTCAATATTGATGAGGTTTTTTCACCAATACACATTAAATTAGTGTCCATCCACATACTTTCTAATTGGCAAACTTTTATAAAATTCAAAAAACTGGAAGCACTATTTTGAGAATAAATATAAACTATATCGGGAATATTTAATCTTAAATCATCAACAAATTTTTCATTAAATTTTTGTATATGACTTGTTCTATAGTTAATAACTCTTTTAACACTATATCCCTCTTTTACTAGTTGCTCATCAAGATTTAGAGAGATTGTTTCTCCGCTTATATAAATTAAATTTCCGTTTTTTTTATCGAAATTTTGTAAAATTAATTCTTTTAAATTTCCTACACTTCCACTAGCAGATATAACATTTTGAAAACCTAAGCTTCTTGTTTTTTTTTCTGTTGCACTTCCTACACAAAAACATAAAATTTTTTTATCAATTTTTTTTGTATCTAAAAATTTCACTGCATTAGCACTTGTAAAAATAATTCCCTTGAAGTCTGAAAAATTTATAGATTCATATTTTATTTCATTAACACTCAATAAAGGAATGTGGGAAATTTTGTGCCCCAAAGATTGAAACTTTAAGATCATTTCAGCAGAGTCCTCTAATGGTCTAGTTAGTAAGATATGCATATTACTTTTTATAAGAATTATTTGATTTTATTTTTAAAGTTTGACCAACTTCTATACCAAGTTGCTTAAATTCATCAAGATTTCCAGTTTTTTTTTCATAAAATCTTTGTGAGCCATCTAAAGAAAATAGCTCTGCCTCTAAAATAATTTTATCTCCCTTTATTCTAGAATGAGCACCCACTGCAGTTTCACAATCCCCTTCCAAAACTTTTAAAATATTTCTTTCAGCATGAGCACGTTTGTAAGTTTCCTTATGATTAACTTTATTTAAAATCGAAATTATCTTATCATCTTCTTCTCTACACTGTAATGCAATAATTCCTTGACCTACGCTAGGTATAATTTTTTCTTCTGAAAAAATTTCAGAAATCTCTTTTTCAAAATTTAAATATTTTATTCCAGCATAAGATAATAATATTGCATCATACATACCTTCCTTTAGTTTTCTAATTCTTGTATCTACATTGCCTCTAATAAGTTTACACTCAATATCTGGTCTAATATTTTTAATTTGAAATTCCCTTCTAAATGATGAGGTTCCAATTACTGATTTCAAATTTAATTCTTTAAGTTTTTTTTTATCAGCAGTTATTAAAATTTCTCTTGGATCGTTTCTTTCTAAAAAAGTATTTGTTTTAAGACCTTTTGACTCAATAGCTGGCAAATCTTTCAACGCATGAACTGCTATATCAATATTTTTATTAAAAAGTTCTTTTTCAATATTGCTTGAAAATAATCCTTTTCCTCCAACCTCTGATAGTCTTGTATCCTGAACTTGATCGCCTTTTGTTATTATTGGTTTAACAACAATATCTTTGTCCTTAAGATCAGTATTTTTTACAATTTCATTTTTAGCCTTTTGAGCATAAAGTAAAGCTAATTTGCTACCTCTTGATCCAATTGTTATTTTTCTATTCATAAATAAATTTATTTCTTACTTGTATTGGGATTGTACAATTAATAAAAACTATTTGAATGAGTAAAAAACCCTTAATTCTAGGAATTGAATCCAGTTGCGATGAAACTGCAGCATCTTTAATAACCGAAAATCCTAATGGAAAACCTGTAATATTATCCAATATTATATCAAGTCAAATTGATATTCACAAAGAATTTGGAGGTGTCGTTCCAGAACTTGCAGCTCGATCACATATTGAAAAAATAGATTGGATTGTAAACAAAGCAATTGACACGAGTGGAAGAAAAATTGAAGAAATTGATGCAATAGCTTCTACAGCTGGTCCAGGCTTAATTGTTTGTTTATCCGTCGGTTTAAGTTTTGGTAAAGCTTTAGCCACATCTTTAAACAAACCATTCATTGCAGTAAACCACTTAGAAGGTCATGCATTAAGTCCAAAAATTGACTCAGATTTAGATTATCCATACCTGCTTTTATTAATATCTGGAGGTCATTCTCAATTTTTAAATGTGAAGGATCTTGGGAATTATAAAAGATTAGGCACGACAATTGACGATGCGCTAGGAGAAGCCTTTGATAAAACGGCAAAACTCTTAGGAATAGAATTTCCAGGTGGGCCACAAATAGAAATTCTTGCAAAAAAAGGTGATCCTCACAAATATGATCTACCAAAACCAATTTTTAACAAAGGTGGCTGTAATTTATCTTTTGCCGGCCTCAAGACAGCAGTTTTAAAAATATCAAAAAATATTAATAAAGAACAAGATAAATTTGATCTTGCAGCTTCTTTTCAGAGAACTATTGAAGAAATATTATTAAAAAAAACTAAGATAGCATTTAATGAATTTGAAAAACAAACTAATCCTAAAA
>CACHOW010000020.1 GCA_902581695.1 uncultured Pelagibacteraceae bacterium
ATTTTTCAAAAAATGAGATTAATTGCAACTTAAAAGGAAAATATTCTTCAGCATTTGTAAATGGTATTTTTTCATTAAATGATGAAAAACATCATGAAATAAGAACTATAATAAATCATTTGGTTGAAAATACAAAAAGTTATCAACTAATAAAAAGTGTTTTAGGGAAAAATTCAAAATCTGCATATCAGGGTAAAATATTCGTAGACTCGAAAGCCCAAAAAACTGATGGATATCAATTAAGTAAAGCGATTCTACTTGATGAAACATCTGAATTTAATGCTAAGCCTGAACTAGAAATATACGCTGATGATGTAAAGTGTTCTCATGGATCTTCATCAGGAAGTCTTGATGAAAACTCAATATTTTATTTAATGTCTAGAGGACTTAGTTACCAACAATCAAAAGAACTACTAGTTAATGGTTTTTTATTAGACGTAATTGACAAAATTACAGATACAGAAATTAAAGATTTAGTTAAAAATATTATTGGATTAAAAGAATGAACATAGACAATATTAAAAAAGAATTTCCTATTTTTGATGAGAAAATACAAAACAACGATCTAGTTTATTTAGATAGTGCTAATTCTTCCCAAAAACCTAAGGTTGTTATTGATAGGATAAATGAGTTTTATACTAAACAATTTTCTAATGTGGGAAGAAGTATCCATTATTTAGCAGTAGCTGCCACTAATTTATACGAAAATACAAGATCCTCTGTCCAAAAATATATTAATGCGAAGGATAAAAATGAGATTGTATTCACTAAAGGTGCAACAGAAGCACTCAATTTGGTTGCAAACACACTAGGTCAAAAATATTTAGAAGAAGGTGATGAAATATTACTAACAGAACTAGAACATCATTCCAACTATGTTCCTTGGCACTATTTGAGAAAATCAAAAAATATAAAAATCAATTTTGCAGAAATTAATGATCAAGGTGAGATTCCAATTGAGAATATAGAAAAAAAGATAAATTCAAAAACTAAAGTTATAGCAATTAATCATTTGTCAAATGTTACAGGAGCAATATTACCAATTAAAGAAATTACTGAACTTGCTCATTCCAAAGGGATCATAGTTGTAGTAGATGGTTGTCAAAGTGCTCCTCACTTAAAAATAGATGTTCAAGATCTTGATTGTGATTTTTATGCAATCTCATGTCATAAAATGTATGGTCCAACAGGATTAGGAATTTTATATGGTAAAAAAAAATGGCTTGAGGAATTACCACCGTATCAAGGTGGAGGAGGAATGATCAAGGAGGTAAAGAAAGATAGAATTACATACGGAGACCTTCCAAACAAGTATGAAGCAGGAACAATGGCTACAGCACAAGTAATAGCTTTTGATCAATCTATTAAGTTTCTTGAAAGTATTGGCATTGAAAATATTGTTAACCATGAAAAAGAACTAATTGAGTATGGTCAAGAAGTTTTAAGAAAAAACAATTCAGTAAAATTAATTGGTAATCCAAAGAATAAAGGTGGAGTTATATCATTTACAATTGAAGGTGTGCATCCACATGATATTGCTACAATCTTAGATGAAGATGGCGTAGCAATAAGGGCGGGTCATCATTGTTGTCAGATACTTCATGATAAACTTGAAATACCAGCAAGTGCTAGAGCTTCTGTAGGTGTCTACAATATTAAAGAAGATTTTGATAAATTAAATGAGTCAATTAACAAATGTAAAAAAATTTTTGATTTGAAATGAACCTTAAAGAATTATATCAAGAAATAATATTGGAGCATGGTAAGAATCCTAGAAACTTAGGGAAGACAGATAATTTTAATAAAGATGCCAAAGGAAACAATCCATTGTGTGGTGATAATGTACATGTTTATTTAAAACTAAATGATCAAAGAAAAGTTGAAGATATATCTTTTGAGGGTAGCGGATGTGCGATCTCAATGGCTTCAGCCTCAATTATGACAGACTTAATAAAAGGTAAAAGCGATAATGAAGCTAAAGAAATTATAGAGGATTTTTTAGGAATGATAAAAGAGAATCCAGATTTAAAATCCAACATACTAAAAGAAGACGATAAAACAAAATTAATGTGTTTATCAGGTGTAAAACAATATCCAATGAGAGTAAAATGTGCTACTTTATCCTGGCATACATTAGTTTCGGCAATGGAGAATGATGGAAAAGAAATAAGTACAGAAGAATAATATTTTATGGAAACTAAAGATAAGATAATTGAAGAAATAAAAAAAATTTACGATCCTGAATTACCAGTGAATATTTACGATCTTGGTTTAATTTATGAAGTTAGAGTAAATGATAAAAAAGCAAAAATTAAAATGACATTAACTACACCTAATTGTCCAGTTGCAGAAAGTCTACCAAAAGAAGTTAAAGAGGGAGCTATGCAAGTAGAAGAGATAGAAGATGTTGATTTAGAGTTGGTTTGGGATCCACCCTGGACAAAAGATATGATGTCTGATGCTGCAAAATTGGAATTAAACTTATAATGGACTCTATAATAAAATTAAGTGACAACGCTGCTTCTAGAATCAAAGAAATAATGTCTAGTGATGAAACAAATGCATTAGGAGTAAGAGTTTCTGTAAAATCAGGTGGTTGTGCAGGTATGTCATATGTCATGGAATATTCAAAAGAGATTAATCCTAATGATGAGGTAATAGAGGATAAAGGTGTTAAAGTTTATATCGATGCAGCTGCAGTTATGTATCTTTTAGGAACAGAAATGGATTATAAAAAAGAGGATTTTTCTTCAACTTTTGTCTTTAACAATCCAAACGAAACCGAGCGTTGCGGCTGTGGGGAGTCTTTTAAAGTATAGTCCCATTTTGAACATATCAGAATTGCAAAAAATGCATAGATATGATATTAGTTCAACATGAACGTTTTTGAATTTAGAAATTTGCTCAATAGTGAAGACAGAAAAGAGAAGAGAAAAAGTTTTTTAAGATCTCTTATAAAGTCTGTCGATACTGGTGCAAATGGAACGCAAGATTACATTGTTAAAAAAGGTTCTGGCAAAGATAAAATTGCTAAAACCAGACAATAAAAATTAACAGCTGTAATACATCTCAAACTCAATTGGATGAGGAGTATGTTCAAAATTATGTATTTCCTCAAACTTTAAAGCAATATAGGCATCTATCTGATCATCGGTAAATACATTACCTTGTTTTAAAAAATCCCTATCTTTATCTAAACTTTCCATTGCTTCTCTTAAAGATCCACAAACAGTAGGAATTTTTTTAACTTCATCTTCTGACAGTGCATAAAGATCTTTATCAAATGATTTACCTGGATCTATTTTATTTTTTATTCCATCTAAGCCAGCCATTAACATAGCTGCAAAAGTTAAATAAGGATTACCAGCAGCATCACCAAATCTTATTTCGCATCTAGCGGCTTTTTTACTTAATGTAATAGGAATTCTGCAAGATGCAGATCTATTTCTAGCTGAATATGCTAATAAAACTGGAGCTTCAAATCCAGGAATTAGTCTTTTATAACTATTCGTTGTGGCATTTGAAAAAGCATTTATAGCTTTTGCGTGTTTTAAAATTCCACCGATATAATGTAGAGCTGTATCTGATAAACCTGCATATTTGTCTCCAGAGAATAAGGCTGTATCACCTTTCCAAATAGATTGGTGAACGTGCATCCCTGAACCATTATCACCTTTTACAGGTTTGGGCATAAAAGTTGCAGTTTTGCCAAATGAGTGAGAAACCATATGAACAGCATATTTATAAAGTTGCAAATTATCTGCCTGATCTACAAGAGTTCCAAAATACATTCCAAGTTCATGTTGACTTGGAGCAACCTCGTGATGGTGTTTTTCTACTTTAATACCCATATCTTTCATAGCTTTTAGATATTCACTTCTCATATCTTGTTCACTATCCACTGGTGGAACTGGAAAATAACCGCCCTTAATACCTGGTCTATGACCCATATTTCCATTTTCATATTCTCTTCCAGAATTGTATGGACCCTCTTTGCTATCAATTTTAAAACCAGTTTCATTCATATCATTTTTAAATCTAACATCGTCAAATACAAAGAATTCTGCTTCAGGACCAAAAAATGCCTTATCTCCAATACCTGAACTTTTTAAATAAGCCTCAGCTTTTTTAGCTGTACCCCTTGGATCTCTTTCGTAAGGATCTTTTTTTATTGCATCCAAAATATCACAAAAAAGATTTAGTGTATTATGAGATGTGAACGGATCGACTATTGCCCTAGATAAATCTGGCTTAAGTATCATATCGGACTCGTTGATAGCTTTCCATCCAGCTATAGAGGATCCATCAAAAAAAATTCCTTCATTCAACATTTCATCGTCCACCATTTTGGCGTCCATTGTTACATGTTGAAGTTTACCTCTAGGATCTGTGAATCTTAGATCAACGTATTCAATATCTTTATCTTTAATCGTTTTTAAAACATCGCTTGCACTCATTTTCTCTCCTTTGTAATTCTGAACGTTGTATTACCAAAAAAAGCCTGATACATAATGCACTTTTACTTAATAACACCTATGCAATTTTAACATAAGTGTAATAGTAATTTGTAAAAATGACTAACAATTAAAAGTTGAATAATGACTTTATTAGACAAAGAATCGGTAAAAAGAGCAGAGAAATCCCTGAAGCAATTCGATCCAAAAATGAGTGTTATTATACTAGATAGTTCAGCAAGAACTGCAAAAGAAGCAGCCTCATCTTTAGGTTGTGAAGTTGGGGCAATTGTAAAAAGTTTGCTTTTTAAAACAGAAAATTCATTTACTTTATTTTTAGTTTCTGGAGATAAAAAGGCATCTCTTAATAAAATAAAAAAAACTTTAAATATAAAAGATGCATGTTTGGCTACAGCGAATGATGTGAAAAATACTACTGGTTTTACCATTGGTGGTGTATCACCAGTGGGTCATATAAGTAAGATAGATATATTTATAGACAATTCTTTAGATAGATTTAAAAATTTATATGCAGCTGCTGGTCATCCTAATTGCGTTTTTAAAACTGATTTTGTTAATTTACAAAAAATAACTAGTGGATCTATTAAAGATATAACAGAATGAAACAACCAAAGTTATTTGACTATATATTGCTTACAATTTTAGCTCTAATTTGGGCATCAGCTTTTTTTAATATCAAAATAGCAACATATTCTTTTGGTCCAATAACAATTGCCTTCCTGAGAGTTTTTTTTGGAGCAATACCAGTTTTGTTACTTTGTTATTTTAAAAATATTAAGATTGAAGCATTTTCTAAGGATTGGCATTGGTTTGCTATGATTGGTTTTATAAATTTAGTTGCACCATTTTTTTTGATCGCTTATGGCGTAAAGTCAGTTCAGAGTAATCTAGCAGCTATTTTAATGTCTACGACTCCTTTAAGCTCAACTGTCCTTGGACATTTTTATTTAAAAAATGAAAAGTTTAATTTTATAAAAACAATAGGAATTTTAATAGGTTTTTCTGGTATTGTTTTTTTATTTTCTGATAATTTATTGATAGATGAAAATAACTTTTCATCAGCACTTTTAATTTTACTTGGTTCTACTTGCTATGTGATTGGTGGAGTTTTAACTTTAAAAATAAGTAAAAAGAAAAATGAAAACGTAACCGGATCTATTCTAATTTGGGCAACTATAATCTTAATTCCTTTAGTAAGTTTTATAGAACAACCGTGGGATTTAGAACCAAGATTGGACTCTACAATTTCTGTAATCTACCTTGGGCTTGTTTCTACTGGTTTAGCTTGGCTTCTAAGATTTAGAATCTTAGTTAAAAATGGTTTAATTTTTCAGTCTCAAGTTTCCTACTTAATACCTATTTTTGGAACAATATTAAGTTATATCTTTCTTAAAGAATTAATAACTATTAAAGTTTTGATTTCTTTAATTGCAGTTGTTGTTGGCATCTATTTCGTAAAGAGAGCAAAATAAAAATTTCTTAAATATTATCTCTAAAGCTTGAGGGTCTATTTAAAATTGAATTGAGAATTCCTAAAAATCTATACTTATATTTTTCTTTTTCTTCCTGATTAAGTAACAATGAATAAAATATTACCTTAAGTGCTGACTTAAATAACTTACCTAAAATTTTTCTCAAAGCATATAAATAACTAAAATTTTTTTTATAAAAATAAAAAGATGACCACATCCAATGCCATTCTCTAAGTCGATTAATACTTTTTCTATGATTGGAGTTTTCTTCAAATGAGCTTTTAAAACCTAAATGGTGAATTTTTAGTTTTTTTGAAGAATAGACTTTGCCACCCTTTTTTTTTAAAGATTTACACAAATCAAATTCTTCAAAATATAAAAAGAAATTTTCGTCAAAGATTTCCTTATTATCAAATTTATTAAGGTTTAGGAGCATTGAACATCCAGTTACCCAATCAACTTTAGCCAGATCATTAATCTCATCATTTTTAAAACATTTTGTAAATTCCTCATTTTCTTTGTTATCAAAAAAACCAGCAGGCATAAAAATTTTATCTTGTAGATATTGACAACCAATAATTGTGAAATCTTTATTCTCCTCAATTACATTACTTAAATTTGCAAAGAAATTTTCGCCACAAACCACATCTGGATTTAAGATAAGAATATAATCAGTTTTTACGGTGTTGATCCCAAAATTATTACCTCCGCCATAGCCTAAATTTTTACCTGTACATAAAATCTCTACATTATCAAATTTTGATAGAATCTTATCTTTATGAACAAATGTTTCTGAGTTTTCAACTATAAGAACTTTTATATCTTTATCGATTGAATTAAGACAATCTAAAATGATATTTTCAGGAGTATGGAAAGTCAAAATAAGAGCAGTAATATTTTTCATTAATCTAAATAATTTCTATCAATTTTTCGTATTCGATTATATTCATTAAATTTTTGTGATTATGAAAATAATCATGAAACTTTAAAGATGATGTGTCTTTATCCAGATTATTAAGCAAATTACGATTTGGTCTTTTAATTATTACTCCAATGCCATAATCAGCATAACAAGTGTAAACATCATTATCTTTTGATTTCCTAAACTCAACAATTGCTTTCCAGACATCTCCATTCCATGTCCATTGACATCTGGGAATAGCTTGTTCATAATAATTATTTGGCAAACAATCATGTAATAAAATTATTCCTCCATCATTAAGAAATTTAAGTGAGTTTATAATATCTCTTCGAACTTGTTTATATTCATGAAGTCCATCAATAAATACACAATCAAAATATTGATCGTTATTTAAAAAAAATTGATCACTGGTTTTTCTTATTGTACCACCAGAAACTGGATCAACGCCTACTTTTAATTCACAATTAACGTGATTAAATAACTCATCATCAAAACATCCAATTTCCAAGTATTTTTTATATTTTTTTTTTTCTATTATGGACTGAACTATATCT
>CACHOW010000021.1 GCA_902581695.1 uncultured Pelagibacteraceae bacterium
TTATGCTATTTTGATAAATAGGGCAATTTCTAATGATAAAACTAATCAAAAACAAACTTGTTATTCAAAGTTTTTTGATAAAAAGGTATTTATATCTGTCAAAAAAAGTTTTATAGATTTATCCAAAATTGTAGAATATTAGTAAATATTGCAGTCGATTTATATACTTGGAAGAGTGGGTGAGAGGCTTAAACCAGTCGTTTGCTAAATGACCGTGCGAGGAAACTTGTACCGAGGGTTCGAATCCCTCCTCTTCCGCCAGACTTTTAAAATAACGGATTGTCTTTAAAAAAATTTTTCATTGGTATTGGTTTTTGTTCTAGCACATATCTGTAAACATTATAGTTTTCTAAAACTCTTTGAACGTAATTTCTTGTTTCTTTAAATTTTATTAATTCAATCCAATCTACATAATTAGTTTGTCCTTTTTGGGGGTTTTTATTAATTTTTTTCCAATATCTTACTCTTTTTGGTCCAGCATTATAAGCTGCAACTGCAAAAGGATATGCTCCATCATATTCTAAGATTAATCCAGCGATATAATGTGAACCTAAATTAATATTATATTCAGGATCTGAAGTAAGTCTTGGTTTTGAATAAGGAAGTTTAGCTTGTTTCGCAACCAGTTTAGCGGTGTAAGGCATTAATTGCATTAAACCTTTGGCTCCAGCATGACTGTTTGCACTTAGATCAAATTCACTTTCTTGTCTGATAATTGATAAAATAAATGCACTTTCAGGTATTTTTCTTTTATTAATATATTTAGGTGTACTAATAATTGGATAATTATACTTATTATGAAATCTTTTTTCATATGATGCTATTTTAGAAATTTGAATTGCAAAATCAAAACGTTCAATATTTGTTGCAAGTTCTGCAGCTAAAATCTCACTTCCACTCTCAATATTGTCATTAGCCAAATGTCTTAGCATGTGCTTTGCATATTTATCTTCATCAAGCTCATCTAATAAATATATCATTTTAACTATTTCTTTTTTAAAAAAATAATCACGATATTCTTTTTTTACCTCTAGATCTTTCGAAAGCTCAAAACTACCATTTGGATTTAATTCCATAAAGGCTAATTGGCCGTAATAAGTCGTTAAATAATTTGAAGCTTCTGTAAACCACTTATCAGACAGTTCTTTATAACCCAACTTTTTATAGGTTCTTCCCAACCAATATGCCCCTCTAGCCACACTAATTGGATAGCCTACATTGTTATAAAAATTTTCAAAATGATCTTTGGCTAATAAAGGATCATTTAAAAAACTTAGTGCGATCCATCCACTCATCCATTCTGCTGCTGCAAATTCAGGACCTTCAAACATACCGTGGTTGCTGCTAATTTTATATGCTAATTCATATTTTTTTTTATATATTAAAGATCTTGAAATAATTTCTCTTTCTATCCACCATTTATCAGGTCTAACTAAATAATCTTTAGAGTTCTTTATTTTTAATAAAATTTCGACCGAACTATCAATCCTCCCTCTTTTTCTTCTCCATTTTAATCTGTCATAATTTAAACCTGCATCGTTTTTAAATTTAGTAGGAACTTTTGAAATAGCATTATCAACGCCATATGATTTACTCATCAATAATTGTCTTGCATTGTATAAAAGTTCGTATTCTTTTGGAAGATATCTTAACATTCGTTTCAAATCCCAATATTTATTATTCCATGCAAGATAATCAGCACGTTTTATGTAGTCATTAGCATTAAGATATTTTTTAAATTTTTTTCTATAAAATCTTAATTCTGACTTAGTTAATTCTGCTGTAATCCATCCATCTTTAATGAGAGTAGTGCCTTTTTGTGCATTTCCAGTTAAAACATAACTCTCTCCAAGTATCATTTTACCAAATCCACTTAATGGTTCAGATGATCCATACCAGTTAATAATTTTCTTTGGTGAAATTTTATCTGTTGAAAGTTTATGTTCAGCTAAATATTTAACTCGACCAATTCTTGGATAATCTTCATTTCTGTCTATAAAAGATTTATAGTCATAATAGGATGCTTGATTACCCTTTGTTAGTAAATGTCTCCATTGGATGAAATCATAAATTGATTTATCCCTAGCTTTTTTAGAATTTTTTAAAGCTGATGTCCATTTAGCTTTTTTCATTTCAGAAATAGCTTTATCAGCTAAATTAAAATCTTTTTTACTATAATATTTTGATATCTTAACATTTTTAGGTTTTTCAGACCCAGCAATCAAAGGTTTTTTTTTTGGCAAAATAAAGCCAACTTTTTTCTCTTTTTTAACAATAACTTTTTCTTCAACTGTTTTTGTTTTGGTTTTTTCAATTGGTTTTGGGAGTGGTTTAAGAACATCTATTAACAATTTTTGTTGAGTTTCCTCTTTAGTTTGAGATGGTTTTTTAATGGGAACAATATCTGATAATACAATATTACCTAGACTACACAGGTGAAACAAAACTATAAAAAATAAGATTTTTTTTGACATAATCTTTAGTATATGAATCTACAATCTATGTTATAAGTATTTATGTTTAAAGGTTCAAATGTTGCTTTAGTCACTCCATTTAAAAATGATAAACTTGATGATGATACTTATATCAAGTTAATCCATTTTCACATTAAAAATGGTACAAATGGTTTAGTTCCAGCTGGAACCACAGGAGAATCACCCACATTGAGTCATGATGAACATGAACGAGTTATAGAGTTATGTGTAAAAGAAAGTGATGGAAAATTACCTGTATTTGCTGGTACTGGTTCAAATTCAACTGAAGAAGCTATATCTTTAACTACTCATGCAGAAAAAATTGGAGCTAGTGGCGCTCTTATAGTTACTCCATATTATAATAAACCAACTCAAGAAGGTCTTTATCAACATTATAAGGCGATAAATGATAAATGTGGTATTCCGATTATTATTTATAATATCCCGGGCAGATCTGTAATAGATATGTCAGTTGATACTATGGCAAAATTATATGAATTAAAAAATATAATTGGTGTCAAAGATGCTACAGGAGATTTGAGTAGAGTAGATCAAACTTTAAAAAAAATGGGTAAAGATTTTATACAATTAACAGGTAATGATGATAACGCTTTAGAATTTAATAAAAGAGGAGGAGTAGGTGCTATAAGTGTTACAGCTAATATAGCTCCAAAATTTTGTTCAGAATTTCAAAAATTTTCAGTTTTAACTGATGAAAAATCAAAATTAGAGGCTTCAAGAATTAATGATATTTTGCAACCAGTCCATCATTCAATGTTTGTAGAAAGTAACCCAAGTCCAGTTAAATACGCTGCTAAATTATTAAATCTTTGTGATGACGAGGTTAGACTTCCTCTAGTAAAAGTTACTGAACCTACAAAAAAAATAGTTAAAGAAGCTCTTAAGTCTGCAAACTTGATTTAATGAATAAAAAGACCAATGCTGGTTTAAAAATGATTTGTTTAAATCGTAAAGCTAGTTTTAATTATTTTTTTGAGGACCTTTTAGAAGCAGGGATTGTTCTTAAAGGATCAGAAATCAAATCAATAAGAAATGGTAAAGTTAACATTGCAGATTCTTATGCTGTAGAAAAAAATGGAGAATTGGTATTAATTAATTCACATATAGCATCGTATAAACAGGCAAGTTATTCCAACCACAATCCTACTGATGAAAGAAAGCTATTATTAAATAAACGAGAAATAAATAAACTAATAGGAAAAATGCAGCGAGATGGGTTCACCATAGTTCCAACAAAGATGTATTTTAAAAAAGGTAAAGCAAAAATAGAACTTGCTATCGCCAAAGGTAAAAAGCAATTTGATAAAAGAAAAGTTAAAAAAGATAGAGATTGGAATCGTGATAAAGCAAGATATATCAGGAAGTCTAGTTAATGATTTATTTAGGCATAGGATCAAATTTAGGAAATAGAAAAAAAAATATTGAAAATGCAAAATTTAAGATAATTCAAAATGATATAAAAATACTACAATCTTCAAATTATTATGAAAGTTTATCCTGGCCTGATACTAAAAATCCAAAATTTTTAAATATTGTATTAAAAATAAGCACTAGTTTATCACCAATTAAATTAATAAAATTATGTAAAAGTATAGAAAAATCTCTTGGAAGAAAGAAGGCTTTAAGAAATTCACCACGAATATGCGATATTGATATACTTGATTATAATAGAAAGCTAATCAATAAAGAGCTAATTTTACCTCATCCAAGGTTAGATCGACGAAATTTTGTCCTTTTGCCATTGTTTGAATTGGACAAAGGTTGGATACATCCCTTATCTAAGCTTCATATTAAAACACTAATACATTATTTGTCTAATAGAGACATAACATCTATTAAACTAATTTAATTTAGTGGTATAATAAAGAATGTTAAATTCTGAAGATTTAATAAATAAAGTAAAAGTTTATAACAGGTTTTTAAATCCTGAAAAATTAAATAAAGCTTATGATTTTGCTGTAAAGGCTCATAGTAATCAAAAAAGAGCATCTGGTGATCCTTATTCAGTTCACCCAATAGAAGTTGCAAACATTCTAACTGACTTAAAATTAGATAGCGCAACAATTACTACTGGTTTACTACATGACACTATTGAAGATACTTTTGCTACTTATGAAACGATAAAAGGAGAATTTGGTGATGAAGTTGCTGATTTAGTTGATGGGGTTACTAAAATTTCTGTTTTAGAAAATACCGCTTCTGCAAATTCAAAGGCTGAAAATTTTAGAAAATTAATCTTAGCGACTTCCAAAGATATTAGAGTTTTATTAGTAAAAATTGCCGACCGACTACATAACATGAGAACAATTAAAGCAATAAGTAAAGAGGATAAAAGAAAACGAATAGCACAGGAAACTATGGAAATTTATGCTCCTTTAGCTGATAGAATGGGTATGCACAGAATTAGAGATGAATTAGAAGATCTTTCTTTTGAAATTCTAAATAATCAAGCGAGATCTTTAATTCAGAAAAGACTTGATGAAATTAAATTAGATAAAAAAGATATTTTCACAAATTTATCAGAAGAGCTTTACAAATTACTTAATCAAAATAATATTCAGTCTGAAATATTCGGCAGAGAAAAAACTCCTTTTTCAATTTGGAGAAAAGTACAAAAAAAAAGAGTTTCATTAGAGCAAATTACTGACATTATTGGATTTAGGATTATCGTAGATAACATTGATGATTGTTATAAAACTCTTGGGATATTACATAAGGAGTACAATTGTATTCCAGGAAAGTTTAAAGATTATATTTCATTTGCTAAAATTAATGGATATAAATCAATTCACACATCTGTAATAGGTTCAAACAAAAAACCAATTGAAATTCAAATTAGAACAAAAAAGATGCACGAATTTGCTGAAAGAGGCATTGCATCTCATTGGCAGTATAAATCCTCAGAAAAGTTTAATTCATTAACGTGGAAAGAATATGATTGGTTAAAAGACTTAGTTGAAATTATTGAAAAAAATGAAAATCCCGAACACTCCTATGAATATACTAAATTACAAATGTTTCAGGAAAACGTTTTCTGTTTTACTCCTAAAGGGTCCGTAATCAAATTACCTAAAAATGCTACACCAATTGATTTTGCCTATGCAGTTCATACAAAGATAGGAGATACAGCTGTGGGGTGTGAGATAAATGGCAATAAAAGTGAATTACAATCAATTTTAAGAAATGGAGACAGGGTTAATATTATTACCTCAAAAAAACAATCTCCATCTTTACATTGGATACCAATTACTAAAACAGGTAAAGCCAGAGCAGCAATTAGAAGGTATTGGCATGAAAGAGGTGAAAAAAAACAAGAAAGAATAAAAAAATATAATACTACTTTATGGATTTCTCTACCTGATAAGCCTGGACAATTAGGAAATGTAAGTTCTTTAATAGGTGAACATAAATTGAATATTTCAAATTTAGAAATGGCAGGTAAAAACCCTAATTATATTAATTTCAAGTTTCAACTGATTATAAGAGACCTAAAAAACTTTACTAATTTTATTGCAGAGCTTAAACAAAAAGGTATAAAATTTAAGATAATAAGACACGAAGATAAAAGAAATGCTTTCACCCAAAAAATCCTTAAATATTTTAAGAAAAACTAATGCTTTATTAGAAGGTCATTTTGTTTTATCTTCAGGTTTACATTCATCAAAATATATCCAATGTGCTAAATTATTAAGCTTTCCCAATCTAGCTGAAAAAATATGCAGATCACTTGCTAACAAGATTAGGAGAAATTATAAAAAGATAGATTTAATTTTGGCTCCAGCAATGGGTGGAATAATCATAGGTTATGAGATTGGAAGAATTTTAAAAAAAGAGACTATTTTCTGTGAAAGAGTTAATGGTAAGTTTACATTAAGAAGAGGATTTAAAATAAATAAAGGATCTAAGGTACTGATCATTGAGGACGTAATTACAACAGGTAAATCAAGTATGGAATGTGTGAAATTGATAAAAAAAAATAAAGCAAAATTGGTAGGGTTTGCATCCTTGATTGATCGTTCGATAAAAAAAAAATTAAAGATTAAAAAGAAGATCATTTCTCATCTCAAAATTAATGTTCCTACTTATAAAAAGAATGAATTACCAAAAGATTTAAAGTCAATTCCGATAACAACTCCTGGAAGTAGATTTATAAAGTGATAAGACTTGGAGTAAATATCGATCATGTGGCTACATTAAGAAATGCACGAGGCGAACTCCATCCTGATCCGGTCTATGCTGCTAAATTTGTTAAAAAAGCTGGAGCAGACTCAATCACAATTCATCTAAGAGAGGATAGAAGACATATTAACGATTTGGATGCAAAAAAAATATGTTCTATCAAAAATATTTTAGTAAATTTAGAAATTTCAACAAATCCTAAAATTGTTAACATTGCACTTAAAATTAAACCAGATTTTATTTGCATTGTTCCTGAAAACAGAAAAGAAATTACTACAGAAGGTGGCTTAAATTTAAAAAAAAATAAATCAAATATCAGAAATATTATTTCTAAATTTAAAAATAAAAAAATTAGAACAAGTTTATTTATCAATCCTTCAATTTTTGATGTTAGATCGTCAAAAGAATTAGACGCTG
>CACHOW010000022.1 GCA_902581695.1 uncultured Pelagibacteraceae bacterium
ATTTGTGAAATAGGGGGGATTGTAGGTGATATTGAAAGCTTACCTTTTATTGAAGCAATTAGACAATTTGCAAACGATATAAAAAAGAAAAATGCATTGTTTATTCATTTAACTTTAGTTCCTTATTTAAAATCTTCTGATGAAATAAAAACTAAACCCACTCAACATTCAGTCAAAGAATTAAGAAGCATTGGTGTTCAACCCGATATTATTATCTGTAGATCTGAAAGGTCTATACCTTTAGAGCATCGAAAAAAAATATCCTTATTTTGTAATGTTAACATAAAGAATGTGATTGAAACAGTTGATGTTAGAACGATTTATGAAGCTCCAATAAGTTTTTATAAAGAGAAATTAGATGTTCAGGTTCTGGACTATTTTAATTTGAAATCAAAAAAGTCAGTAAATTTAACACCTTGGAAAAAGATTACAAAAATTATTTTAAAAACCAAAAGACAAGTAAACATAGCAATTATTGGTAAATATGTTGAATTAAAAGATGCATATAAATCTCTTGATGAAGCTTTAACACATGGGGGTATCCAAAATAATGTTAAGGTTAACTTAGTAAGAATTGACTCTGAAAAATTAAAAATGTCTGAGATTAAATCTAAACTTAAAAATATATCTGGAATTTTAATTCCAGGAGGTTTTGGCAAAAGAGGAACTGAAGGAAAAATTGAAGCTATCAAATATGCGAGAAATAATAAAATTCCGTTTCTTGGTATTTGTTATGGCATGCAAATGGCTATAATTGAATTTGCTAGAAATAAATTAAACATTAAAAATGCTACATCAAGTGAATTTGATAAAAAAGGTTTACCCATTATTGGTTTAATTAATGAGTGGAAAAAAGATGGTAAGACCATCAAGGGTACTGACAAATACCTAGGTGGCACTATGAGATTAGGCTCATACAATGCAAAATTAAAAGATAAATCATTAATTAAAAAGATTTATGGTAAAAATTTAATTAAAGAAAGACATCGTCACAGATACGAAGTTAATATTAATTATAAAGAAAAATTTGAAAAAAATGGTATGACTTTTTCAGGTTTATCTCCTGATGGTGTATTGCCAGAGATTATTGAGCTTAAAAATCATCCCTGGTTTGTAGGTGTTCAATTTCATCCTGAATTTAAATCTAGACCTTTGGCTCCTCATCCTTTATTCTCTTCATTTATCAAGGCATCGAAAAATCATTAATGAATAATATAAAAGTAAATTGTAGAAATATAGAAATATCAAATGATAATAAGATTTGTATTATTGCTGGTCCATGTCAGCTTGAGACTGAGCAACATGCTATGGATATGGCAGGTAAAATAAAAGAAATTACTGCAAAATTTAATCTAGGTTTTATTTATAAAACATCTTTTGATAAAGCTAATAGAACAAGTCTTAAAGGGAAAAGGGGGGCTGGTCTTGATGCTTCATTACCGGTATTTGATAAAATAAAAAAAGAGTTAAATGTACCAATACTAACTGATGTTCATAGTATAGAACAATGTTCAATCGTTAGTGATCATGCAGATGTTCTTCAAATCCCTGCATTTCTTTGCAGACAAACTGATTTGTTAATTGCTGCAGCAAAAACAAATAAAATTATCAATGTAAAAAAAGGACAATTTTTAGCTCCGTGGGATATGGTAAATGTTACAAAAAAAATTTCAGACTCTGGAAATAAAAATATTTTAGTAACTGAAAGAGGAGCTAGCTTTGGATATAATACTCTTGTTTCAGATATGAGATCCTTACCCATAATGGCAAAAAATGGTTATCCAGTAATTTTTGACGCCACCCACTCTGTTCAACAGCCCGGTGGTTTAGGAGAAAAAAGTGGTGGTCAAAGAGAATTTGTAGAACACTTAGCCAGAGCCGCAGTAGCCGTAGGAGTTGCAGGAGTATTTATTGAAACACACCAAGACCCAGATAATGCCCCATCTGATGGTCCTAATATGATTCCATTAGATAATTTAGAAGATTTGCTAAAGCAACTATCAGATATTGATAATTTAATAAAAAATTAGTGAGTAAAATTTTAAAAGTAAGAGCAAGACAAATTTTTGATAGTAGAGGAAACCCAACAGTTGAGGCTGAAGTTTTTACAAAAAATAAATGTGCCTCAGCAATTTGTCCATCCGGTGCTTCGACAGGAACCTATGAAGCTTTTGAAAAAAGAGATAAAAATAATAAAAGATATCTAGGAAAAAGTGTTTTAAGTGCTGTTAATTTAATTAACACTAAGATTTCTAAAAAATTAAAAGGACACAGCATTCATGACCAAGTAAGAATTGATACCTTAATGATTAATTTAGATGGTACAAACCAAAAAACAAGGATAGGAGCTAATACAATTTTAGCAGTATCGATGGCTGTTAAAAAACTTTCTGCTAAGGTTAAAAAATTACCATTGTATAAAACATTTTTAGTAAAAAAAAATTTTCAGTTACCTTACCCATTAATGAATATTATTAATGGTGGTGTCCATGCAAATAATAACTTGAGGATTCAGGAATTTATGATCAGACCCGATAGAGCTAAAAATTTTTCAGAAGCAATGAGAATTTGTTTCTTAGTAATTAAAAATTTAGATAAACTTATTAAGAGCAAAGGTTTGTCAACATCAGTAGGTGATGAGGGAGGATTTGCACCTATGATTAGTAATAACAATCAGGCTCTAGATTTAATTGTTACTGCTATTAAGAAATCAGGATTTATTAATGGAAAAGATGTTTCAATTTGTTTAGATGTTGCAGCAAATGAACTTTTTAAAAAGAACAAATATTCAATTCATTCTAAAAAGTATGTATCAGTAGAAAAATCGATTAGAGAATATAAAAAGATGATTTTAAGGTATAAGATTAAATCTATCGAAGATCCATTTGCAGAAAATGATTGGATTGCTTGGAGTAAGTTAATGAAAGCAACAAAAAATTTACAAATTGTAGGTGATGATTTATATGTTACTAATCTTGAGAGGTTAAAAAAAGGTTTCTTAAATTTATCTTCTAATGCAATTTTGATCAAACTTAATCAAATTGGGACAGTTTCGGAAACCCTAGATGTCATCAAGTTTGCTCAAATTATTGGATTTAAGACTATAATTTCTCACAGATCAGGGGACAGTGAAGACACATTCATTGCAGATTTAGCCGTTGGAACTAACTCTAGTCAAATAAAAACAGGATCTTTAGCTAGATCTGAAAGAGTGGCTAAATATAATCAATTAATTCGTATAGAGGAAAATCTTGGAAATAAATCTAAAATGAATAAAATCATTTAATGCTTAAAAAGTTAAAAAATAACTATTTTTTATTTGTTTCTACTTTTTTGATAATATATTTTTTATTCAATCTTCTTTCTGGTCAAAGGGGCTTAATTTCATATTTTGACAAAAAAAAATCTCTAAATAACTTTAAAAAAGAGGAATCACTTCTAATTAAGAAAATTAATAACTTGGATTTTAAAAATTCATTATTAAGTGACAATCTTGATCTTGATTATGTTGAAATTCTTATTAGAGAAAGGTTTTTATTTGGAAAAAAAAATGAAAAAATTTACATTTTAAAAAACGATGACAAAAAAAATTAAACCTAGACACCCAGAAAAAGTAAAAAATCCAATTAATCCAATAAAAAAAAAACCTGAATGGATAAGATCAAAACTTACCAATAGTAAAGAATTTTTTTTAACTAAAACTATAGTAAATAAAAATAACCTAGTTACTGTTTGCCAGGAAGCAAATTGTCCAAATATTACAGAATGTTGGAGTAAAAAACATGCAACTTTTATGATTATGGGCGATACTTGTACAAGAGCATGTGCTTTTTGTGATGTAAAAACTGGTAAGCCAAGTCAATTAGATAAACTTGAACCAATCAAAATCTCTCAAGCAGTTAAAAAACTTAATTTAAAACATGTTGTAATCACTTCTGTAGATAGAGATGATTTAAAAGACGGTGGAGCAAATCATTTTTTTGAAGTCATTAATCAAACTAGAAAAACAAATCCAAATACTACTATTGAAGTTTTAACTCCTGACTTCTTGAGAAAAGGAGAGGCTTACAAAAAAGTTTTAGAAGCAAATCCGGACGTTTTTAATCACAATATTGAAACTGTACCAAGTTTGTATTTAAAAATAAGACCTGGATCAAGATATTTTGCTTCTTTAGAACTTTTGAAAAATGCAAAAAAATTGAATAAAAAAGTTTTTACTAAATCAGGAATAATGGTTGGTTTGGGTGAAAATAAAGATGAAATATTACAAGTAATGGACGATCTTAAAGCTGCAGATGTTGATTTTTTAACTATTGGTCAATACCTTCAGCCTTCAGTAAAACATTTTCCTTTAGATAGATATTATACTCCAAAAGAATTTGATGAACTTGGAAGTATTGCTAAATCCAAAGGATTTTTATTGGTATCTTCTTCACCTTTAACAAGATCTTCTTATCATGCCGATGAAGATTTTGCTAAACTTCAACAAAATAGAATTAACACTCTTTAATGCCAAAAGCTTCTGTGACACGTCAGATATCACGTGAAAAACAAAAATTAATTGACTTTGTTTTGGATATTGAAAAATATCCTGACTTCATACCTTTTTGTATAGACTCAAAAGTTTACGAAAGAAATGATAAAAAAGATGAGATAACAATTATTGCAGATCTCACTATAGGTAAAAAGCCTTTTGTAGATACTTATAAAAGCGATGTTCGCTATGACAAAAAAAATGACTCTATTCATGTGACAAATATTGGTGGACCTTTAAAACATCTTCAAAATCACTGGAAATTTACGCAAAAAGAAAACTATACGGAAGTTCAATTTGATGTTGATTTTGAAATAAAAAATAAGTTTTTAAATATGATTATGACAAAGTCATTTCAATTTGGTTTAAATAAGATTGCTGATGCTTTTCAAAAAAAAGCTGAAAATTTATAGTTATTTACTTTAAATAATTTTGTTAATTAATTTTAAGGTTGTTTTAACTGTTAGTTTTTGAATTGAGATTCTGCTTTTAGATTTAAATAAATTTTTATTTACTATAATTTTATTACCTTTTTTTAATCCTATATAAACTAATCCAACTGGTTTTTTTTTAGTTCCACCGTTTGGTCCTGCAATACCGGTAATAGAAACATTTATATTTGCTTTAGATATTTTTGATAAATTGACAACCATTGCTTTACAACATTCTGCACTTACAGCACCATATTTTTTTATTATGTTTTTACTTACTTTTAGAATATTGATTTTTGCTTGATTTGAATAGGTAATAAACCCTAAATTGAATACTTTAGAGGCACCATTTATAGAAGTAATTGAGCTAGCAAGCATACCTCCGGTACAAGACTCGGCAAAAGATATTTTAAGTTTTTTTTTAGTTAATTTTTTTACTAAAGAATTCATTATATAAAATAATTACTCAAAACCATAAAACAAATTAGTGATAAAACAACATATAAACCAGCACATACATCATCCATTATTACTCCAAAACTATTTTTGAAATTTCTATCAAAGTAGTTAACAGGAAAAGGTTTTCTAATATCAAAAAATCTAAACAGCATGAAACAAATTAGATAAAAAATTATAGCTTCATCTGGAGATTTTTCTGTACCATGTGAAACCTCATATAAGTAAATGGGTATTGATTGGCCAATAAATTCATCAATCACTATTTCCCTTGGGTCTTTATCTTCAATATTTAAAATATAATTTCTAACTGCATAAAAAGAATAAATAAAAATAATAATTAACCCCAATAGAATTAGGTTCGATGAGATATCTAAAAGATGAAATAAAATGTATAATATGATCACAGTTGCTAGGGAGCCAAAAGTTCCAGGAATTATTTTAATTTTTCCTATACCTAACATTGTTACAAATAGAGTATTAAACTTATTAGTCATATTTTGTCATTGAAATTATTACTTCACAAGCAATAGCTTTTTCTTTTCCTATTAAGCCTAACTTTTCTACAGTCTTACCTTTTAAATTAATTTTATCTTTATTCAAATTCATAAGATTCGATATCGAGTTAATTATTTGATTACGATATTTTGAAACTTTGGGTTTTTGACAAATTAAATTTATATCTAAATTGTTGATTGAAAAATTATTTTTATACAATTTCTCTACAATAGGTTTTAGCATTTTTGGAGATCTTATATTTTTAAATTTATTTTTGTTACTTGGGAAATAAGTGCCAATATCTTTTTTTTGAGTAGCGCCTAGTATTGAGTCAATTATTGCATGCAAAATTACATCACCATCTGAATGGCCTTGTAAACCTGAGTGGAAGGGTATTTTGGATCCACCAAGGTAAAGTTTTTTATTTTTTATTAACCTATGAATGTCAAAACCAATTCCAGAGGTTATTTTATTCAATTTAACATCATCCAAGTAGGTAATTTTGTTATTCTTATTTTCACCTTTAATAAAAATAGTTTTATAGTCGTTCTCTATGAATAATGTTGCTTCATCTGTTATTTTACTTCTTTGTCTAGATGATAAGGCATATAAATCTTTAAATCTGAAGGCCTGGGGTGTTTGAGTTAAAAAAGTTTTATTTCTATTTAAGTTAAATAGCTGATTCTGTGATTTATACTTAATGGAGTCTTTTGAATATATATATGGAATAACAGCTTTATTCTTTTTAAGTTTATGAACTAATTTTTTTAATAATTTGATAGAAAAATTTGGTCTAGCTGCATCATGAATAAGAACTCTTTTTGGTTTAAATTTTTTTAAGTATTTTAAAGCAATTAAAGAAGAGTCCGATCTCTCTTTACCGCCTTTTATTATAATTACTGATTTAGGATATTTTCTTCTTTTAAGTCGATTTAAATTATTTGTAACAACAATTATTTTTTTAAAAAGATTAGAATTTAGTGACTTTTCAATTGAATGATCGATAATTTCTTTATTTTTATAGTAATAGAATTGTTTAGCTATTTTATTGTGAAATCTCTTACTTTTTCCAGCAGCTAATATTACAAAATAGTTGTTCATTTGCT
>CACHOW010000023.1 GCA_902581695.1 uncultured Pelagibacteraceae bacterium
TAATCACCGAATGAAAAATTTCCTAACATCTCAAAAAAAGTATGGTGTCTTGGTGTATAGCCTACATTTTCTAAGTCATTGTGCTTTCCACCTGCCCTTACACATTTTTGTGAAGTAGTTGCTCTTTGATACTCTCTTTTCTCTAAACCTGTAAATACGTTTTTAAATTGAACCATGCCAGAATTAGCAAACATCAATGTTGGATCGTTATTTGGAACTAAATTGCTCGACTCAACTATCTTATGACCATTTTTTTCAAAATATTTTAAAAAAGTGTCTCTTATTTGATTTAATGATTTCTGGGCCATATTTTTAAAATACAGCTTTTTTATTCTATGTCTAGATAACGATAAGGGGGTAAAGGCGCTTATTTTAAGCGCCTTTATAATTTAAAGATGACCTTTAATTCTAGTTCTTTTTAGAAGGAGTGGCTTCTTTGTCTGCTTCTTCTTTTTCAGCTACTTTCTTCTCTTTTTCAATTTTTTCAGGACTTAATGGATTTCCTTCAATTTTTTTAGAAATCACACCAGCTTTTTCCCTAATTGCCATTTCAATTTCTGCTGCAACTTTTGGATTTTGAGCTAGATAGACTTTAGCATTTTCTCTTCCTTGTCCAATTTTCTCTCCTTTATAAGCATACCATGCACCTGATTTTTCAATGATGTCAGCTTTAGCACCAAGATCTACTAACTCACCCATTTTACTTATTCCTTTTCCATACATTAAATCAAATTCAACAACTTTAAATGGTGGTGCAACTTTATTTTTAACTACTTTCACTCTTGTAGAGTTACCAATAATTTCATCTTTATCTTTGATGGCACCAATTCTTCTAATGTCCATTCTTACAGATGAATAAAATTTAAGTGCATTTCCACCTGATGTTGTTTCAGGACTTCCAAACATAACTCCAATTTTCATTCTAATTTGGTTAATAAAAATCATCATTGTGTTTGTGTTAGAAATTGAACCAGTTAATTTTCTTAAAGCCTGACTCATTAATCTTGATTGAAGGCCTACGTGATGGTCACCCATCTCACCCTCGATTTCAGCTTTTGGTGTAAGTGCTGCAACAGAGTCAATTACGATAACTGAAATAGAGCCTGATTTTACTAGTGTATCAGCTATTTCTAGTGCTTGTTCACCTGCATCTGGTTGTGAAATTAAAAGCTCTTCAGTGTTCACACCTAATTTTTTTGCGTAAACTGGATCTAAAGCATGTTCTGCATCGACAAACGCGCAAATACCGCCAGCCTTTTGGGCTTCAGCAACAACTTGTAATGCTAATGTTGTTTTTCCAGAAGACTCTGGACCATAAACTTCTACAATTCTTCCTTTAGGTAATCCGCCTATTCCTAAAGCTAAGTCTAAACTTAAAGATCCTGTAGATATCGACTCGATATCCATAGCTCTTTTTTCACCCAACTTCATAACTGAACCTTTTCCGAAGTTGTCAGTTATCTGGCTGATCGCAGCATCTAATGCTTTATTCTTCTCTTTGATGTCCATTTCTTGATCTTTAGTAGATTTAACTACTTTTAGGTTATTTTTCGTCATTTTTTGCCTCATTTATTAATTTTTTTAACACTCGAATCATAAATTAAATGTACACATTTTGTTCTCATTGGCAAGATCTATTTAATTTAGGTCAAAAAAGGTAGATATTACCTGATTTTTAAATGAACGCTATTTAGTAATCCTACAGATTTAAGCAAATTAAATTGTGAGAGAATATAGTTTCTTTCAGAATCGGCTAATGAAATTTGAGCATTTAGTAATAAAGAATTTGATTGAATAACTTCTAAAGTAGTCCTATCAGAACCACTATTATATTCAGCCATAATTCCCTCATTAGCAATTTCAGCAGCATTAACCTGAGCTCTAACAGAATTTAATAAACTCTTATTTGATTGATAATTAGACCAAGCGCTGGCAACATCCGTTTGATTTTTTAAAGTCATGTTATCAAGTAGTAAATTTTTTTGTAATTCAAAACTTTGGTTTTTTCTCAAAGAAGCAATATTTTTTCCACCTGAAAAAAATGGCCAAGTAACAGTTGCTTTTAGTGTGTCTTTTTCTTTTTCATCATAAGTAGTACTTAGATCATCTGTTTTTGATCTATCAAAAGATAAAGTTGCTGAGGGTGCTAAATCAGATCTTGCACTAGTGGTATCTTTTTTAGATTGTTCGTATTCTAATTGTGCTATTATCAAATCTGGATTATTTTTTTTTGATATTTCTATTGCTGAATTTAATTCATTGGGTAGTGATAATTCTATAATCGAAGATTTATCTAATAATTCTGGATCATTCAACTTGCCAATAACATTTTCATAATTGAGTTTACTGGTTAAAAAATCATTTTCAGCTTGTATCAATTTTGCTTGGGCTCCAGCTAAAGAAGACTCAGATTGTGCAACATCTGATAAAGATATATTTCCTCTCTCTAGTCTAATTCTATCTGTTTCAACTTGACGATCTAACAAATTTACATTTGATCTATTGATCTTTAATTTTTCATTAGCTGAAATTAATCCTGTGTAAGTTTCAACAGACTTATATAAAATTTCTTGTTCTTTTTTAAGAAGTTTAGCTTTAGCTAACTTAATTCCAATTTTACTTTTTTTAAATTCAGCACCCCTACCAAAATCAATTAAGGTTTGTGTTATAACTATCGATTTAGTCGATGGGTTAACATCATTGATTGTTGCATTAGATCCGTCTCTATTAGTTAATTTTTCTGTATCTTCATCACTCTTACTTCCGCTCAAAGTAATTGTAGGTAGATAAGATCCCTTAGAAATTTTTAGTTCTTGTTCTGAAATATTGATAATTTCTCTTTCTGCATTTAATTCTGGATTAGTATCATAAGCTCTTTTTAACGCATCCATGAAAGTTTCTGCAAAAACAGGATTAGTTAAAAAAGTTATTGTGAGAACAATTTTTAAAAATAATTTCATTTGTTTTTGTATACAGCAGATTTAATTTGATGATTACTATTTAAATTCAGTATAATTGAAGCATATTTAGGCATATATCTAAACATATTTTGAGTTATTCTCTGATATGTTTGCATAAAATTTAATACATCTCCTCTGCTCATTATTTTTGATTTCATTTTACTTTTAACCCAAAGTTTTCTCTCTTGTTTTAATCTCCATTTTTGTAACAAGCTAAAATTCTTTGCTTTTAAATAAATCAAACAGTTCAACTGTGAGTATAAGTTTTTGTATTTTGATTTCAATTGGTCGTTGACGTATTTTCTCCAAACTTGTTTTTGATCTTTTGATTTTTCCATTGAATTAATTGTTTTCTTTAAAGAAACACTTTTCTCTGATTTTGCCCCAACACACCATCCCTCAAAAATGATTACATCCGGTCTCTTTTTTAAATCATACCATTTATTTTTATTATACCTATCATCGATAGCCTTATTAAAAGTTGGTAATTTTAATCTTTTAAATTTTCTTATTTTTGACTTTCTAAAGAAATTCAAAATCATACTAATATCATGTGTTCCCGGTACACCTCTCGTTAAGAGCATAGGATGAACTCTTTTTGATAAACTTATTCGTTCTTTTCTTGTTTTGTAAAAGTCATCTATTGAAATCCTAAAAACATTTAATTTGAAGTATTTGGTTAAAATAATTTTGATTAAAGAACTGATTGTAGTTTTACCGGTCCCCTGACCGCCAGCCAAACCTACAAAATATGGTCTTCTCTTTTGAGCTTTTTTGCCTATCCAAAAACAAAGTGGAATCAAAAAAGCTTTAATCATTTTTTCTTTGTTCTTAAATTTATCGGCCTTTGTTTCTTGAGATTTTATAAACTTTAAACAATCTTTTTTTACTTTACCAAAGCATAAGCTAAATTGTTCCATAAAAATTATTTTTTATCTAAAGGGTGGTTTTGTCCATCATTGACAGGAACTTCACTTAATTTAAATGTATCTATTTCGTCAATACATCCAACATTGAATCCTGTCATTGCAGGATTGATCCTTGGATTGTGGTGAGTATAAATTCCACAGTCAGAACAAAAGTAATGTTTGGCAACTTTTGAATGAAATTGATAAAGTTTTAATTTATCTTCTCCTTTAATAATTTTAAAATCTTCATTTTTTACCATCGACATAATTGCTCCCTTTCTTTTACAAATAGAGCAATTGCATTTTATTACTTTGGCTAAATCTCCATCTAAATTAATTTCTGCTTCGATGGCTCCACAATGGCATACTAATTTTTTCATTTTATTTTCTATCCTTTATATGATTTTGACCATCTTTTACAAAGGTCTTTAATTTAAATAATTTATTTGGCTCTATTGTATCAATACATCCAACATTAATACCAAAAGTATTTGGATCACTTCTCCTTAGATTATGAGTATGAGTACCACACTCTGAACAAAAATGATGCTTTGCTACATTTGTATTAAATTGATATGTTTTAATTTTATCTTTTCCTTTTACGACCTTTAAATCATTCTTATTAATAGTTGTAACCATTGTCCCTTTTCTTTTGCACATAGAGCAATTGCATCTCATTAATTCATTTATTTCTTTTTTTAGATTAATTTGAATTTCTACTTCTCCACAATGACATGTAAGTTTTTTCATATAGATATTAATTTAAACTATCTCTGGTTGAAGTTATCCACAAGCATACAAAATGTAGTTTTGATGTTCACGTTTTGATTCACTTTTGATTCAGTTACAGACTCAAAATACAACCTCTTGCGTGCATTGTATAAATGGGCTATAAATTAGAACAAAACAAGAACATGAAACTAACAATCCCTTATTATCTACATAAAGCTGGCGCTGGTTTTCCATCACCTGCAACTGATTATATCGAAGAAGATATTGATCTGAACATGCATTTAATCAAAAATGTTCCAGCTACTTTCATCATCAGAGTTCAGGGAAAATCTATGGTGGATGTTGGGATTAATGATGGAGATTTATTAGTTGTTGATAAAAGTTTAAAACCAAAAAATTTTTCAACAGTTATTGCAAATGTTCACGATGAACTTGTAGTTAAAACTTTAGTTCAAGAAAGAGATAAAAAATTTCTAACCTCAGGTTCTAAAGAATTTTCTAATAGAATTTTAATTAATGAAGAACAAGATATCTTTATTTGGGGGGTTGTGACTTATGTCATCCATTCAACCTACTAGAAAATTAGCTTTAGTTGATTGTAATTCTTTCTATGTTTCGTGTGAAAGGTTATTCAATCCTAGAATAAGAAGAAAACCTGTTGTTGTTCTATCTAATAATGATGGCTGTATCATCTCTAGATCTAATGAAGCTAAAGCTTTGGGAATTAAAATGGGTGAACCTTACTTTAAAGCTAAAGATATTATTGTCAAAAATAAAGTCGAGGTCTTTTCATCAAATTATTCTTTATATGGAGACTTATCTAGAAGAGTGATGAGGACACTTAAAAGATTTAATTCAGAAATAGAAGTATATTCAATTGATGAGGCATTCATAGATTTATCAAATTTTCCTGATAGTGAAGTAGAGAAAGTTGGAAAAGAAATTAGAGAAACTGTTTTACAGTGGACTGGCATTCCAACTAGTATTGGTATTGCTAAAACAAAAACCTTAAGCAAAATCGCAAATCATATTGCAAAGAAAAAACAGTCAGGTGTTACTAGTTTAATTGGTATAGAAAACTTAGATCCAATTTTAGAAAAAATTGAAATTAATGATGTGTGGGGAGTTGGTAGACAGCTTACAAAATTTTATCAAAAAAATGGAATTTATAATGCTAAACAACTTAAAAATAAGTCTAACACATGGATTAAAAAATCTTCCAATGTATTAAGTTCAAGAACAGCAATGGAGTTAAGAGGTATTCCATGTATCAATTTGGAAACAACACAAACAAAAAGAAAAAGTTGTGTTGTTTCGAGATCTTTTGGGAAAAGAATTGAAAAATTTCAAGAATTAAAAGAAGCTGTTGCAAATTATTGTTTAAATGCATCTGAAAAAATTAGAGCAGAGTCTTTGGTTGCAAAAGCTATTACTGTATTTGTTAGAACTAGTCCTTTTCAAAGAAACTTTGGTTATTATTCAAATGCAAAGACAGTTGATTTTCCAATAGCAACTAATAATAGCATTGAGACTGTTAAAACAGCTATCGATATTTTAGAAAAAATTTTCAAAAATGGTTATCAATATCAGAAAGCAGGTATCATGCTTACGGGATTACGTAATGATGATGGTAGAAAAAATTTATTTTCATCTGAAAAAGATGAAAAGATAAATAGTTTAATGAGATCTATTGATAATACTAATTATAGATATGGCAGATCCACTTTGAGTCTTGCAAGTGCTGGTGTTCAAAAAAAATGGAATATGCGAAGACAATATTCTTCTAAAATAGATACTGCTGATTTTTATTGTTTACCAACAATTAGAGCTTAAAATTATTATTTAATTTGATCTACGTTATTTATATTATC
>CACHOW010000024.1 GCA_902581695.1 uncultured Pelagibacteraceae bacterium
ATCTCTCGAGAAGTGAAGACTTAAAATTTTTTAAAGAAAAAATAATAACAACAAAGCTTATAAAAAAAATTATATATGACGAGAATATAATCATGAATAGTTTATATAAATCAGCAGTAGATATCGGAATACCTGATAGTGTAATTGTTGAATTTGCGAGGATTTATGGATTTGAAATAGATTTTCAAAGGGATATAAGAAAAAAAGATTCATTTCAAATAATGTACGAAATTTTCAGCGATGAAGAAGAAGAGATCGTTGAAAAAGGGAATATCTTATTTGCTAATCTCAATGTCCAAGGGATTAATTATCCACTTTACTTTTTTGACAAAAAAAATTTAAAAGGTCATTATGATGAGAGTGGAAAAAGTATAATAAAAACTTTAATGAAAACTCCTATAAATGGAGCCAGATTATCTTCACCATTTGGAATGAGAAAACATCCAATTGATGGTTTTAATAAAATGCATAAAGGAACTGATTTCGCAGCACCGATGGGAACACCAATAATGGCATCGGGGGATGGCATAATAGTAAAAGCAGGTTGGTGTGGCGGTGGTGGAAACTGTGTAAAGATTAAACACAATTCTATTTATCAAACTATCTATGCGCATATGTCTAAATTTGCGAATAGAGTAAAAAGTGGTGTGCGAGTTAAACAAGGTCAAATTATTGGTTATGTTGGATCAACTGGGAAATCTACTGGTCCGCATTTACATTATGAAGTTATTGAAAATGGAAAAAAAATAAATTCCCAAACTTTAAAATTACCTTCAGGAAAGATTTTAAAGGGAAATGATCGAAAATTATTTGAAACTGTAAAAATTAAATTAAACGTTTTGAAATCTGAAAAAATAATTGGGTTAAATTAATCTGTTTAAGCTGTATTTTTTTCTACTAATGATTTGTTGTTTTTTTCACTATCTTCAGACTCTTCCATTTTCTTTTCAGTAGCATCATTAACGTTGTTTAATTTCATCTTTTTTATATTTTCTTGATCGTTAAGAATTCTTTTAAAATGATCAGCGTGTTGAAAATAATTTTCTGAAAGTATTTTATCACCTGATGAAAGTGCCTCTCTCGCTAAATTATTATATTTCTCGTGTAATTTTGCAGCATTATGGTTATTTCTTCCTGGAGTTTTTCTTTGAAAATTGTCGTTATTAGAAAAATTAGTTCCAAACTTATTTTTATCTATGACATTATTTTTAAAATTTCTGTCATTTCTTCTAAAATTGTTTCTTCTATTGTTGTTATTTCTAAATGTTACCATGAGATTTTTTAGCTTATTTTCGTACTAATTATACACCTGTCATTATGGGCATAATCTTTAATTATTTTGTTAATATAAAATCCTTTTTTTTTTAATAAATCAACTACATTATTTTTTTGGTTATAAGCAATTTCTAAAACCAATTTTCCATTTACCTTTAAAAGAATGTGTGCCTTATTAATTATTTTTAAAATTTTTAAAGTACCATCTAATCCACCATCAAGAGCTAATCTTGGCTCAAAACAATTTACATCCTTCTCTAAGTACTTAATTTCGTAACTTTTTATATAAGGAGGATTAGAAATGATAAGATCATATTTACCGAAACAAAAATTGTCAACATCTGTTTTAATAAATTTTACCCTATTATTAATCCCTAATTTACTTGCATTGAAAGTACTTAAATTAATAGATTTGGTGCAAATATCTATCCCTTTTCCATGAAAACACGGCTTTTCTTTTAAAATTGATAATATTATACATCCAGAACCTACTCCTATATCTAAAATATTTGCTGACTCTTTGTTCTTAAATATTTTTAAAGTCTCCTGGATTAAAATTTCAGTATCAGGTCTTGGTATCAAAACTCCCTCACAGATCTTAAATTCTGAATTCCAAAAATTTTTCTTTTTAGTTAAATATGCAATTGGCTTACCTAAAGAACGTTGTTTAATCAGATCTTTGTAAATTCTAAAATTTTTTTCTTCAATTTTTTCATTCAAATTAAGAATTAAAAATTCTCTTTTTTTATTTAATACTTCGGCTAATAGAATTTCACTATCTAGCCCTGGACATTTAATAAGGTTATTACTCAAAAGATTAACTCCTTCAGAAATTGCTGTCTTTATATTCATAAATCTATAGATTACTTAAACTCTCCTCTTGTGCTTGTAATGTTAAAGACTCAATCATTTCATCAAATATTTCTCCCTCTAAAAATTCGTCTAGTTTATGAAGAGTTAGATTAATTCTATGATCAGTAACTCTACCTTGGGGGAAATTATATGTTCTAATTCGCTCAGATCTATCACCAGTTCCAATTTTGCTTTTTCTATCTTTTGATCTTTCTTGATCGATTCTGTTTCTCTCTAACTCATACAATCTTGATCGTAAAATTTTCATACCTTTTGCTTTGTTTTTATGTTGAGACTTTTCATCTTGTTGAGATACAGATAAACCTGTTGGTATATGAGTAATTCTAACAGCACTATCAGTTGTATTTACTGATTGTCCACCAGGACCTCCTGCCCGGAAAACATCAATTCTTAAATCTGAGTCATTTATTTTTAAATCAACTTCTTCTGCTTCAGGTAAAACCGCAACTGTTGCTGCTGAAGTATGAACTCTACCTTGTGTTTCAGTATCTGGAACTCTCTGTACTCTGTGAACCCCACTCTCATATTTCAGAGTTGAATAAATGTTAGTTCCTTTTATCGACGCAATAACTTCTTTCAATCCTCCTGCTTCGCTTCTTGAAATAGAAATTAACTCTATATTCCATTTTTTTTTATGACTTACTTTTTCATACATTTTAAAAAGATCAGATGCAAATAAACTTGCCTCAAGACCACCTGTACCTGCTCTTATTTCTATTATAGCATTCTTTTTATCTGCCTCATCTTTAGGTAATAAAAATAGTTTCAATTTTTTTTCGTTTCTCTGATATTGGGCCTCTAAATCTTGAAGTTCATTTTCAGCCATTTTTAATAATTCTTTATCAGAATTTTGATCTTTCAAGATCTTTTCCAATTCAATCTTATCTCTCCCAAAAGATAAATATTCTTTCGCATTTTTAATAATTTCATTTAAATCTGAATATTCTTTTGATTTTTCTGCAAAAAATTTTTTATCTATTTCTCCAGTGGATAAATCCTTTTCTAATATTGAATGTTTGCTGATTAATTCCTCAATTGTTTTATGTGGTATCATTTCAACTATTTTCTAATTCAGAGGCTTTTTTTTCAACTTCGCTTACGACCTTTTCAATCATGTCATTTGTAAGAACTTTTTCTGACTGCACTCCTGACAAATAAAGCATGTTGTTTCCTTTTTTACCACCAGTTATTCCAACATCTGTCATCGCTGCCTCTCCTGGACCATTCACTACACATCCAATTACTGAAAGAGTGATTGGAGTTTTAATATGCGAAAGCCTTTTTTCTAATACTTTTACAGTTTCAATGACCTCAAAACCCTGTCTTGCACACGAAGGACAAGAGATAATCTTAACCCCTCTTTCTCTCAAATTAAGGGATTTCAATATTTCATTTCCAATTTGGACTTCTTTGACTGGATCGTCTGATAAAGAAATTCTAATCGTATCACCTATGCCATCCAAAAGTAATGTACCCAATCCAATTGAAGATTTTATACTTCCAGACACGAATCCTCCAGCCTCTGTAATTCCTAAATGTAAAGGATAATCAATTGTCTTTGACAGCTGACGATAGGCTTCTATTGATAAGAAAACATCAGATGATTTTACGCTTATTTTTAAATTATCAAAGTTTTCATCTTCTAAAATTTTTATATTTCTTAAGGCACTTTCGACTAGAGCCTCTGGACAAGGTTCTCTAAATTTTTCTAATATATCTTTTTCTAAAGATCCAGCATTAACACCTACTCTTATTGAACAATTATTATTCCGAGCTGCTTTTACAACTTCTTTGATTTTATCTATATTGCCTATATTTCCAGGATTTATTCTTAAACAACTTGCACCATTTTCTGCAGCCTCAATAGCTCTTTTAAAATGAAAATGAATATCAGCAACTATAGGTATATCAACATGTTTGACTATTTCTTTTAAAGCTTTAGATGATGCCTCGTCTGGACATGAAACTCTTACAATATCAGCGCCCTCACTTTGAATTTCATTAATTTGTTTAATGGTAGCTTTTATATCTGTAGTAAGAGTATTAGTCATAGATTGGACTGAAATAGGATTATCTCCTCCTACTTTAACTTTGCCTACATTAATTTCTTTTGTTTTTCTTCTATTGATATCTCTGAATGGTCTAATACTCATTTTCTTTTATCTAACTTAAATTCTCTATGTAGAGCAACTAATGCTTTCTTAGTATTCTTTCTATCAATTAAAACTGAAATTTTTATTTCAGAAGTTGAAATTACTTGTATGTTGATTTTTTTATTTGCTAGGGTTTGGAACATTCTAAAAGTTACACCAGGTGTTGAAATCATTCCAACACCAATTACTGAAATTTTAGAAACATCTTTTTTTAACAGCAATTTTCTAAATCTAATACTTTTATTTTCTTTAATTATTTTTTTTGTTTTACTTAGATCTTCAGTCTTAATTGTAAATGTTAAATCTGTTTCTTTTCCGTTAGCAGAAATATTTTGAACAACCATATCAACATTAATTAGGTTTTTTGATAGTGGTTTAAAGATAGCAGCTGCAACACCAGGTTTATCCTTTACACCAATCAGAGAAATCTTAGAGTCATTTTGTGTAAAAGAAATACCGGTAACAATCTTATTATTAATTATATTGGATCTTTTAGTAATAAAAGTACCTGATTTTTTAACAAAAGATGACCTTACTTCAATGTCAATTCTATTTAATCTTGCATCTTGAATAGATACTGGTTGCATTACTTTGGCTCCTAAAGAAGCCATTTCTAACATCTCCTCATACGAAATTACTTTTATTTTTTTTGCTTTCTTAAGTTTATTTGGATCAGTTGTATAAACTCCCTCAACATCAGTATAAATAATACATTTCTCAGCATTAAAAAATTTAGCAATCATAATTGCACTTGCATCTGACCCTCCTCGTCCAATAGTGGTAATTCGACCTTTGTTATTAATTCCTTGAAATCCTGTAATAATGGGTATTCCACCTTCTTTTAGATATTCAAATATTTTTTTTTTCCTAATTTGATTAATCCTAGAATTCTTATGAATACCATCAGTGAAAATTGGAATTTGCCATGATAACCAAGATCTAGATTTGTATCCATTATGAATTAATCTTCCCGCAATTAAAGAGCAGGCCATTTGTTCTCCTGAAGACACCAAAACATCATACTCTGAGACAGAAAAATTATCACTTATTTCAAAAGATTTTTTTATTAACTCATTTGTCACACCTCTCATTGCTGATGAAACAACCATAACTTTATAATTTTTTCTTTTATAGCTAGCAATTATTTCTGCAACTTTTTTGATCTTTTTGACAGTTCCGACTGAAGTCCCACCAAATTTTAATACTACAATTTTCATGGTAATTTATCTCTTAAAATTAAAAAATATTGAATAAATACATGTTGAATATAAAGTCAAACTACTTATGAAAAATAACACAATTAATAAAAAAGAAATAGAAAAATTTACTAAAATTGCTGAAGAATGGTGGGATCCTCAAGGTAAATTTAAACCATTACATAGATTTAACCCCATCAGAATTTCATATATTAAAAAAAATATAATTAATACCTTTAAACTTAATCAAAAAATAAAGCCCCTCAAAAAAGTTAAAATTTTAGATATAGGCTGTGGAGGTGGTTTGTTATCTGAGCCTTTGAGTAGGTTAGGTGCTGAAGTAGTCGGAATTGATGCATCAGATAGAAATATCAAAATTGCTAAATCACATGCAATAAAAAGTAATTTGGATATCAAATATCTATGTTCATCTCCAGAAAATTTTAATTCGAAAACCAAATTCGATGTAGTGTTAAATATGGAGATAGTAGAACATGTTCAAGATGTAGATTTTTTTTTAAAATCATGTGCAAAACTGTTAAAAAAAAAAGGTATTATGTTTGTCGCTACTCTAAATAAAACCTTAAAATCATATTTGTTTGCAATAGTTGGGGCAGAATATGTTTTACGTTGGCTTCCAATTGGTACTCATGAATGGGATAAATTTGTTAAACCAAATGATCTGGTTGATATACTAAAAAAATATGATTTAAAATTAGACTCTCTTGATGGAATGAAATTTAATCCAATTAAAAATGAATGGAACATAAGCTCTGATAGATCAGTAAACTATATTGGAAAATTCATAAAGATTTAATTATTTTTATCCTCTATCCACGGTATAGAT
>CACHOW010000025.1 GCA_902581695.1 uncultured Pelagibacteraceae bacterium
TATTGTTCATGCACATTCTCCACACGCAACAGCTGTATCTTCACATGGAAAAGCAATTCCACCGTTTCATTACATGATTGCTCTAGCTGGTGGTGATGACATTAAATGTGCTGAATACGCTACTTTTGGAACAGAAGAGTTATCTAAAAGTGTTATTAAAGCTTTAGAAAATAGAAGTGCTTGTTTAATGTCTAATCACGGGCAGGTTGCTTTTGGTAAAAATTTAGAAGATACATTTGAACTTGCACAAGAGATAGAAAATATTTGTCATCAATACATTATTGCTCTAAAGTTAGGTCAACCTAAAATTCTTTCATTTGAAGAAATGAAAAAAGTTTTAGATAAGGCCAAGAATTATAAAAAAGGGTAAGATGATTAAAGTTGGGGAACATATTACTTTAGATATTATAGGTACTATTAAAGAGTACGATCCTTCAGTTTATGAAAAAGTTATTCATAAAATTGCTAAAGCAGCAAATGTAACTATATTAAATATATCTAAATACAAATTTGAACCCCAGGGTTTTACTATTTTAGCATTATTAGCTGAAAGTCATATTAGTTTTCACACATTTCCAGAGAATGGGATAATTAGTTTTGATTTTTTTACTTGTGGAAAAATAAGCCCGTCAGTAGCAATTGATATTGTAAAAAAAGAATTTGAACATAAAAGAATTGTAAAAAAAGAATTCAATAGAGATACCAGATCTCTTTACCACGATATTTATAGTTCACCTGGTTTACAAAAATCATATGTTGTAAATGAAGTTTTAGAAGATTTTAAATCAAAAGTTGGTCAACACATAGAAATTTTAGAATTAGAACAATTTGGAAAATCTTTATTTATTGATGGTGAAATACAAGTGGCGGCATCGGATGAACATTTATATAGCTCAACTTTTGTAGGAGCTAGTCTTAAATTGAATAAAGATAATGATAGAGCAGCAATCATTGGTGGTGGTGATGGTGGTGTAGCAAGGGAATGTATTTCTAAGAAATTTAATTTTGTTGATTGGTATGAACTTGATCCTGAAGTGGTTGAAGTTTGTTCTAAACATTTGGGTAATGTTGGAAAGAAAGCTACAGAAAAAAATTCTGTGAAGTGCGTTTGGGGTGATGCTTTTGAAAGTATTAAATCTGTTAGTGACGACACTTATGATCATATATTCGTTGATTTAAACGATGATCAATTTTGTATTGATTTAGCTGCAAAAAATATGGACTCATTAGTGAGAATTTTAAAACCAAAAGGTGTGATTACAGCTCAAGTAGGAAGCCAAGACAAAAAACCTCTTCAAGTTGAAAATTGGCTTAATGTTTTTAATCATCATTTTGGAAATACTAATTTATCTAGAGTTTATATACCAAGTTTTGATTGTTCATGGAATTTCTCATCGTCAATTAATCACTAATTTTCTTTTGAAATTCTTTATTTTGTGAAATACTATTTTTAAATTATTAAAGGAGAAAATAATGAATATACTTAAAAAAACTATTTTTTCAGTTCTAGCTTCTTTGTTAATTATTGGAAATGTTTATGCCTCTGATAAAATCAAAATTGGAACTGAAGGCGCTTATCCTCCATGGAATTCTAAAGATGCCTCAGGTAAATTAATTGGATTTGAAGTTGAATTAGCCTGGACACTTTGTAGATACATGGGGAAACAATGTACAATTGTGGAACAAGATTGGGATGGAATGATACCTGCACTAATAATGAGAAAATTCGATGCAATAATGGCAGGAATGTCCATTACTGCTGAAAGACAAAAAGCAATTAGTTTTTCTCAAGGTTATGCAGATGAAGTTGCCTCTTTAGCTGTTATGAAAGGTTCTAGCCTAGAGGGATTAGATACACCCGCTGGAATTAATTTAACTAAACCTGATGGAGCTGCAAAAAAAGCTTTAAAAACTCTAACAGCTGCTTTAGCGGGAAAAACTGTTTGTGTTCAAACTGCTACAATTCACCAAAACTTTTTAGACTCTGGTGATGTTGGAAAAGTAAATGTAAGAACTTACAAAACTCAAGATGAAGTTAACTTAGATTTAGCATCTGGAAGATGTGATGCAGCGTTAGCTGCAGCTGTAGCATTCAGTGATTATGCAGAAAAATCAGGTAAACCAGTTGTTTTGACTGGACCAACTTTTTCAGGTGGTGCATTTGGAAATGGTGTAGGAGTTGGTATTAGAAAAGATGATACTGAACTTTTAAAATCATTTAATAGTGCAATCAATCAGGCGAGAAAAAACGGGGACATTAGTAGAATTGCTACTAAGTGGTTTGGTTTTGACGCTTCTATGTAATTAATTTTAGATTTGGCGGTTATACATTATAATCGCCAGTCTTTATGGAGCTTCTTTCATTTGGAAAAACTGGCTGGGGTGATGAACTATTCATTGCCACGTTGATGACTGTTGCTGTAGCAATAACAGCTATGTTAATAGGATTTTTTTTCGCTTTATTATTTACTCCACTTAAATTATCTAAAAATAAGTTTTTAAATTTTATAGCCAATTCTTACACAACAATAATAAGAGGTGTTCCAGAATTATTAGTAATTTACCTTTTCTTTTTTGGTGGAACTGGTGCAGTTATGTTTGTTGCATCAATATTTGGTTACAATGAATATATCGAAATAAATGCATTTATCACAGGTGCTTTTGCAATTGGAATAATTTCTGGGGCCTATTCAACAGAAGTTTTTAGAGGAGCAATTCAATCCATAGATAAAGGTCAATTTGAAGCCTCTAAAGTTTTAGGGCTAAATAAATTTGGTCAATTTTTTAGAATTATCCTTCCTCAAACTTTAAGACTAGCGATCCCAAACTTGAGTAATGTTTGGCAAATTACACTTAAAGATACTTCTTTAATATCAGTAACTGGTTTAGTTGAAATAATGAGACAATCCTACATTGCCGCTGGATCAACAAGAGATCCTTTGCTTTTTTATTCTTTTGCAGCAGTTCTATATTTAATGCTCACATTTTTAAGCATGAAATTAATCAATAGATTGGAAACAAAATATAGTAGGGGGTATTAATGGATATTGAATTGATGATTAGTAGTTTTCCTAAATTACTAAGTGCCACTATCATAACTTTAAAACTTTTATCTGTTTCTTTGATTTTTGGTTTATTTATTGGTCTTATATTTGCAATTTTAAGATTGAATAAAAATATCTTTATAAATAAATTTGCATATGGATATTCATACTTATTTAGGGGAACACCTTTATTAGTTCAAATATTTATTATCTATTTTGGTTTAGGACAAATCGAATATTTGAGATCTACTTTTTTGTGGGTTGTTTTAAAAGAACCTTACTGGTGTGCAATTATTGCTTTTGCTCTTAACACTGGAGCTTATACATCTGAAATATTAAGATCAGCATTTCAAACAATCAAACCTGGAATAATAGAAGCAGGTAAGAGCTTAGGAATTTCTAACAAAATTATTTTTTATAAAATTCAAATACCTATAGCTATTAGACAATCTCTTCCTGCTTATGGAAATGAAATTATATTAATGATGAAAGGTACATCCTTAGCAAGCACTGTTACTTTAATGGATTTAACAGGTGTTGCTAAATATATTATTTCAACAACATTTAAGCCTATTGAAGTATTCATTGTTGCGGGTGGCATATATCTGTTTATGACATTTATTATTCACAATTTAATAAAACTTTTAGAAAGAAAATATAGTTTCTCTGAATGATGGGTTTGACTAAAGAACAATTGAATCATTATAAACAAAAAGGATACGTTTCGCCCGTAAACGCCTTGACCTCTGCCGAAGCAAAAGAAATTAGAGATGAAATAGAAAAAATTGAAAAAGATTGGCCAGGGGCACTAGAAGGAATTAATCGAAATTATATTCATCTTATTTCACCAAAATTTAATAAAATTTGTCTAAATAAAAATATCTTAAATGCAGTTGAAAGCATCATAGGTAAAAATATCCTCATATGCGGTACTACATTATTTATTAAAAATTCTAATGAAAGAGGCTTTGTAAGCTTTCATCAAGATGCAAAATATATTGGATTGGAACCTTATAATTGGGTTACAGTTTGGGTAGCGATTACTGATGCAAATGAAAAAAATGGTTGTATGAGAATGTTACCTGGTTCTCATAAAGAAAATTTAAAGTATCATGATCAAAAATTTGATGAAAATAATTTACTTACACGTGGTCAAACAGTTAAGGATGTTCCTTTAGATAAAACTGATCCTATAGTTCTTAAGGCTGGACAAATATCGTTACACCATCCTTTAATTGTTCATGGCTCTGGATTAAATCATAGTAATGATAGAAGAATTGGTTTTGTGATTCAAAGCTATATAGGTGCAAACGTCAATCAAGTTATAGGAAAAATGTATGTACAAAAAGCTAGAGGAGAAGATAAATATAATAATCATGAATATTCTAAAGTACCATCAAGATTAATGGGAAAAGATGAAATTATTTCTCAAAATAAAGCTAACAAAGAGTTATCAAAAATTTTTTATAATGACTCAAAAAAAGTAGGAAAGTTTTAATTCTACAAATTAGTAACTAGTGTATTCTTTGATTTCCTTTATTTTTGAACCTGTATAATGATTAATCTCTAATTTTATTTTTGCACGGTCGTCATTTAAAAAATGAACATCTCTTGAAAGTTTAACAAATTTTTCTCCAAAATCTTTGTCTTTTTCACATTGTCTTTTATCATCTTCAATTGTCCATAGTTTAGAATTAATTTCCTTAAGTGATTGAAAAAGTTTTTCTATTTTATCATCAGTTTTAATATTTTTATTTAATTGATCTCTAAGTATAGAGTGTTCATCATTAATAAATTTAAGTTTATTTGGATCTTTGATTTTTTCTTTTTTAATCTCTAGAATCGAAATTTTGTCTAAAAGCTCTCCAGTTGAAACTTCTACTATAATTTTATTCATAAAAATAAATACTGTGATATCTTGTTATAAATATGTCTAATATTTTAATTATTAAACACGGTTCATTAGGAGATATAGCTCAAGCAAGTGGGGCAATTCAAGATATATTTGAAAACCATAAAAATGATCAAATATATTTGTTAACTACTAAACCATATTTTGAATTATTTAATAAAAATCCATTTGTCCATGGCGTTATTTTAGACAAAAGATTACCAAGATATAATTTAATTTATTTATATTTTTTAATGAGAGAACTTAAAAAACATAAATTTATCAAGGTGTTTGATCTCCAAAACTCCTCTAGAACTAATTTTTATAAAAGTATTCTCAATCCAAAAGCAGATAAACAAGTTTGGTCAAACTCAATCACAACTTTACCCGCAGATAAAAATAAAAAAGAATTTGATAAAATTTCTGTTCTTGAAAGGTTTGATCATCAATTAAGAGAGTCAGGTTTAAATACTTTAAATACTTTAAAACCAGATTTTAATTGGGCTTCTTCAGATATAGGAGAAATCAAAAGTTTTTATAAGTTAGATAAATATATTTTACTATTTCCATTCTGTTCACCTCATCTATCAATAAAGAAGTGGCCTTATTACAATAAACTCATTGAACTAATCTTAGATAAATATGGAGAAAATTATAAAATCATTACAGCACCTGGACCATCTGAATTAGGAGATGCTCAAAATATAAATGCAACGGCAATATTAGATAATGGAAGGGCTTTAGATATTTCTCAACTTACTTCTTTAATTAAAAATAGTTCATTTGTTATTTCAAATGATACAGGACCTGCACATATTACCGCCCATATTGGTGCGAGAGGTTTAACATTATTTGGCAAACATACAACCGCCTATAAAGTGAGTATTGAGAGAGAAATTTTTAAGGCAATAGAAGTATCTGATTTAAATAATTTAAGTGCCGAAAAAGTTTTTGAAAGATTAGTTAATTCTTTATTTTAATTAAGGATTTTTTTATATTCTAAAATTATTTTTTCCCAATTAAACTTTGAAACATATTCTTTTGCATTTTTTCCAAGCTCTAAATATCTTTTATTTTCTATCATTGAATTTAAAGATGCATAAATTTCATCTAGATTATTTCCGTCACATATCATTCCGGTTTTATTATGTTCAATTGCATCCGAAGCTCCTCCATCTTTTCCACCAATTGATGGAATGCCATATTGAGCAGCCTCTACATAAGCTATTCCAAAACCTTCAACAGAAGTTTTGTGGATGACTGAAGGCATTATAAAAATATCTGATTTAGCCACTAAAGCATTTTTTAAATTATCACTTATATCTTTAAAAAACATAACTTGAGTATTAAGA
>CACHOW010000026.1 GCA_902581695.1 uncultured Pelagibacteraceae bacterium
AGAGTTAGTTATTAAAACTAAGCCAGAATGGGTGAAAACCAGTTTAGCTAATAAATCGCAGTATATTAAGAAATATAAGGAGTCTATTAAAAATAATAATGAATTTTGGAAAAGAGAAGGTAAGAGAATTAATTGGATTAAACCATATAAAAAAATAAAAGACGTTAAATATAGTAATACTGAAGTTAAAATAAAATGGTTTGAAGACGGTACACTAAATGCTTCAGCAAATTGTATTGATCGTCACTTATCAGACAAAAAAGATAAAACTGCAATCATTTGGGTTGGAGATGATCCAAAAGATACTCAAAAAATATCATACAAACAACTTCACCAAAAAGTTTCTAGGGCAGCTAATGGTCTTAAAAAATTAGGTATTCAAAAAGGTGATAGGGTCACTATTTATTTAACTATGATTCCTGAGTTAGCTATTTTGATGCTAGCTTGTGCAAGAATTGGTGCAGTCCATTCTATAATATTTGGTGGATTTTCTGCCGACTCTATTTCAGGAAGGGTAAATGATTGTAAGTCTGAATATATAATTACAGCTGACGAAGGAGTTAGAGGAGGAAAAACAATACCTTTAAAAGAAATAACAGATGAAGCTTTAACCAATTGTCCAAATGTTAAAAAGTGTATTGTCGTAAAAAGAACTGGTAATTCAATTAGATGGGATGCTAGCAGAGATGTTTGGTATCATAATCTTATCAAAGATGTTTCAAATTATTGTGAACCAGAAGAAATGGGAGCAGAAGATCCTTTGTTTATTCTTTATACTTCAGGTTCAACAGGTAAGCCTAAAGGAGTATTACATACCACTGGCGGTTATATGGTCTATGCTTCAATGACACATCAATATATTTTTAATTACAAACCAAAAGATATTTATTGGTGTACCGCAGACATTGGGTGGGTCACAGGTCATAGTTATATAATTTATGGTCCACTAGCAAATGGGGCAACAACAATAATGTTTGAAGGTATTCCAACATACCCTGACAGTTCAAGATGGTGGCAAATCATAGACAAATATAAAGTAAATATTTTTTATACTGCTCCTACTGCAATTAGAGCTTTAATGAGAGAGGGAGATCAGCCCGTTAAAAAAACATCTAGAAAATCACTAAAATTATTAGGAACAGTAGGTGAACCAATAAATCCTGAAGCATGGATGTGGTATTACAATGTGGTTGGAAATTCAAAATGTCCAATTGTTGATACTTGGTGGCAAACAGAAACAGGGGGTATTATGATTGCACCCCAAACAGGTGCTATAAACTTAAAACCTGGATCAGCCACTAAGCCGTTTTATGGTATTAAACCAGTTTTGGTAGATAAAAATGGAAATGAAATCAAAGGAGCAGGTGAAGGAAGACTTTGTATTTCTCAATCTTGGCCTGGTCAGATGAGAACTGTTTATGGAGATCACCAAAGATTCATCGATACTTATTTTTCTCAATTTGATGGAAAATATTTTACTGGTGATGGATGTAAAAGAGATAAAGATGGTTATTATTGGATTACGGGAAGAGTAGATGATGTAATAATAGTTTCAGGACACAATTTAGGTACAGCAGAAATTGAAAGTGCTTTTGTTGCCCACCCTAAAGTAGCTGAGGCAGCTGTAGTTGGTTATCCACACGATATCAAAGGAAACGGTTTATATTGTTATGTAACTTTAAATGCGGGGGAACAAGAAAATGGAGAACTTGAAAGAGATTTAAAACTTTGGGTGAGAAAACAGATTGGCCCTCTTGCTACTCCAGATATTATTCATTTTTCACCTGGGCTTCCAAAAACAAGATCAGGAAAAATTATGAGAAGAATTTTAAGAAAGATTGCTGCTAATGAGCAAGATCAACTTGGAGATACTTCAACACTCGCTGATCCTAGTGTGGTTGAAAGTTTAGTTGAAAATAGAAAAAATATCTAAAATTTTATTCTCTCTGCAAATTCTTTCTTAACAATATCCCATTTTAAAATTACAGAGTTCAAAACGATTTTTCTATCTAGAGCTTTTAATTCATCTGCTATAGGTGCCCACTTATATAATGATAAGGCGCTAGGGTTAAATGGAAGATTGCTGTGATAATTATCCCAATCTATGTTTTGCAATCTTTCATTGAAATTTCTTTTGGCCTCTTGAATTACATCTGCTGGCATTTTGTTTGAAGTCTCATCATCTAAAATTTTAGAAAAAATTTCTTCAGCATTTTTTACATCTTGATAATCGTGATTAGATTTTAAATATGAGAATATGAAAAATGTGAGGTCTTGAAGAGCAACAGAGTACATATTCCATTTTGCTAGGTTCACAGACTCCATAAATGTATCATTTTCAAAATGGAGCACATACCTTGTTCCCATTCTAGTTTTTAAATATCCATAAAGTGTAACTTGAGATACCCATGCTGACTTTTCTTGAATAAAAATTTCAAGTTCATCTAAATTACTAATTTTTTTTTTGGGGATAAAGGCCTTGAAAAGAGCAAAGAGATAAACCTTGAAGTCATTCAATGATAGGTCTCTCCACGTTAGTTTGTATTTTCCCATAAAATCAGTATTTTTTAAACTTATACCTCAAAAAATCACCTAATATGAACAATTTTAACACTTTAAATCTGTTTCATAATGGTTATGGTTTTGGCCAGTTATAACTAAAAAGGGAGAAGTATAATGTCAAAACAAGAACAACACTGGGAAAAAACCAGAGGATTGCTATTAATGACTTTAGCAATTTGGTTTGTATTCTCAATTGGCATCTTCTTATTCGGAGCCGAAATGAACGAAGTTGGAGGACCATTTGGTTATCCTTTAACTTATTGGTTCACTTGTCAGGGTTCTCTTGGAATTTTCGTAATCCTAATTTTCTGGTTTGCGAATAGACAAGAAAAAATTGACGAAGAATTTGGTTTTTCCGAGAAGGGAGATGACTAATGATTAAAGGTAATTTTATAGATAATTTGCCTAAGGTTTATGGAATCTATACAGGAGGATTTTTAGCTTTCATAATAATTATGGCAATTGGTGAGCAGATGGGTATGACTGCGAAGGCAATCGGAATTTGTTTCGTTGCTTTTACTGTAGCCATCTACGCAATAATTGGTTATCTATCACGTACAGCTCAAGCAGATGCGTATTACGTAGCTGGAAGACAAGTACCAACCGTATTTAACGGAATGGCTACTGCAGCAGACTGGATGTCTGGTGCATCATTCGTTGCAATGGCAGGTGGTATTTACTTCAAAGGCTATGGCTATATGGCACTACTAGTAGGTTGGACTGGTGGATATGTATTAGTTGCATCTTTATTAGCACCATACTTAAGAAAATTTGGCTGTTACACAGTTCCAGATTTTATTGGTACAAGATACGGTGGTAATTTAAGTAGGTTTCTTGCGGTAGTAGTTTTAACTGTTGCCTCATTTACTTACGTGACTGCACAAATTAACGCTACAGGTACAATTGCATCTGTTGCACTTGATATTCCATTTCAATACGCAGTATATGTTGGATTAATAAGTATCTTATTATGTTCAATGTTAGGTGGTATGAGAGGAGTAACTTGGACACAGGTTGCACAATATATCGTACTAATTATAGCCTACTTACTTCCAGTATTCTGGATCAGTAACAAAATGGGTGCAGGGTTTTTCCCTCACTTCATGTTAGCTGATGAAGTGGCTAGAATTGGTGAATTAGAACAACAGTTTGGTTTTGTGAAAAACTCAGCTGCTGATCTTGCGAATGTACCAAAAGGATTAGCTGGAATAACTAAGGCTCACTCAGCGGTAAACGCTACACCGTGGGCATTTATTTCATTAGCGCTAGCGATGATGATGGGAACAGCATCTTTGCCTCACGTAATGATGAGATATTTCACTACTCCAAGTGTAAAAGCGGCTAGAAAATCAGTAGGTTGGTCATTATTCTTTATCTTCCTACTTTATTCTTCTGCTCCAATGTTAGCGACACTATCTAAATTGTCATTGATTGATCCGTCATTACCAACAGGTATTATCGGTAAATCAATTGCAGAAGTTCAAGCGATAGATTGGTATCAAAACTGGAACCAGGCAAACTTGATGTTTGTAAGCGACTTTAACGGAAATGGAACTCTCGAATTAAATGAGTTTTTCATGGGTGGTAAAGCCGTTGTATTGGCAACTCCAGAAATAGCAGGGTTACCATATGTAATCTCAGGCCTAGTAGCTGCTGGAGGTATGGCTGCTGCCATGTCTACAGCTGATGGTTTGATCTTAGCAATTGCAAACGCTATATCACATGATGTTTATTATAAGATCATTGATCCAAAAGCGGAAACTGCAAAAAGATTAGTTGTTGCAAGGGTATTACTTGTAGTAATTGGTTTTGCTGGAGCAACAATTGCAGCTCTTGAGATACAAGGTATTTTAGGTTCAGTTATCTGGGCTTTTGACTTTGCGATGTCAGGATTATTCTTCCCACTTGTACTTGGTGTATGGTGGAAAAGAGCTAACAAAGAAGGTGCATGTGCTGGTATGGCCCTAGGTCTTCTTTCAGGATTAGGTTACCTAATTTGGGTGCGTAATGGTGGAAGTGGTTTCTTAGGTATTACACAGTTAACGTTTGGTATCTTTGGTTCTGCAGTAAGTTTAGTATCAATGGTTGTTGTAAGTTTAATAACTTCAGAACCAAGTGCTGCTACGCAAAAAATGGTTGACGACGTTAGAGTACCTTCTGGTAGATCTATCATCGGCAGAAATTAACAAATCTTTTAAAGGGGCGATTAATTTCGCCCCTCTAAACTTCTTAATTTTTCTAAAATAAATTTTAAAATGTCCGCTAACTTTCATCCCTTAGTTTACATAATTGATTATATTCTTGGAGTAATTATGTGGACTTTAATAGGAAGAGTTGCGATGAATATCTTTCAAAAAGAAGATTCTCAATTTTTTTTCATGAGAGTATTTTAGAAATTTTATTAAAATAATCCGATATGATAGAATCGTAAAAAGCTGTTTCAGTGAAAGCTAGCCTCGACATTTTTTCTCTAAATTTTAAAGAAGTACAACCTTTATTAACTTTAAGTTCATTTATTAACTCTGCATATTGTTCAATAGACGTAATAACAGTAACGTCGTTATAATTTTTCGCTGCTGATCGAACCATAGTTGGTCCACCTATATCTATATTTTCAATAATTTTATTATGATTTCTAGTTTTTTTTAATGTTTTTTCAAATTGATAAAAATTTACAACAACTAGATCAATATTTTCAAAATTTTCAAATTTCATTTCTTTAGAATGTGTTTTATTTTTTCTTTTATTTAAAATTCCTGCATGTATTTTTGGATGCAAAGTTTTTACTCTGCCTCCAAGAATCTCATT
>CACHOW010000027.1 GCA_902581695.1 uncultured Pelagibacteraceae bacterium
TTAAAAGAGAAAATACTAACTTTTTTAAATCTGTGTTAAGTATTAAAGAGATATCATTAAATGGTAAAAACCCACCTGAGGAAATTAAAGTCATTGCTAAATTTAATGAATTAAATGTTCTTAAGCCTAATACTTCTAAAATAATGAATATTAATAAAGTCAATGAGAAATAGAGAATAAAAATTTTTACAGTCTGCTTAATAACTTCTGAATTATTTAGTGAAATAAAGTTTGTTAAAGATCTTTTTAAACTCTCATCGTAAATATCAATTAAAAAAATTATAGAAAATAAGAAGTATAAACCACCTATCCATTGAATACTTGATCTCCACAAGATCAAGCTTTGGTCTATTTGTTTTATATTTTCAAAAATTGAAAAACCAGTAGAAGTAAATCCTGAAACACTCTCAAATAACGCATTTAAAAAAGTAAGATTATAAATACTAAGATAGAAAGGAATTGATAATATCAATGGAATAAAAAAATATCCAAATGTAACAGTAAGAATTTTATCAAATAAAGAGGGCTTCTTGTTAATTAATTTTATCCTTATAAAAAAAATTGAAAAAATACCTGAAATTAAAAAAGTGTAAAAATAATTATTTAAATTAAGATAAAGATTAAAGTAATATGAATACAAGATATTAAAAAAAGATAACAATGAAATTAAACCTAAAAAAAAACTCAGATACTTTAATCTAATTTTAAGCATCAATTATATTGAACTTATTCTAAATAAATTTTCCACTATTGAAATAGCGTCTTTTTTTGCAAGAAATACAACAGTATCTTTTTTTTTAAAAATAAAACTAGATCTTGGAATTATAATTTTACCATTTCTAAGTACTGCACCAATTCTTATTTCATCTGGAAAATTTGAATCTTTTAAATTTTGATTAATAAGTTCAGATGTTTCGATAATTTCGGCCTCAATAACTTCGTACTCTCCATTAAGTATTGTGTAAGCTGTTTCAATCGTTCCTTTGTGAACATGTTTCAAAATACTTGAAACAGTACTCATCCTTGGGTCAATAAAGTCATCAATTTTTAAAGAATTTTGTAAAAGAGAGTAGTTGGGCTTATTTATCAATGCCATTGTTCTTTTGTCTTTTACAGTTGAGTTATCCCTGGTGAATTTTTCAACTAATACACTCACCATTAAATTGTCTTCATCATCATTGGTTAAAGCTAGAACTGTTTCAGCTTCTTCTAAATTTGCCTCTGATAAAATTTCCTCATCTAAACCATTGCCATTAATAACAATAGTGTTGTTTAATTCATTTGCTAAAAATTCAGCTCTTAATTTATCTTTTTCGATAATTTTTACTCTTGAAGAATCTAAACTTTCTTCTAAGTTTTTTGCTAAATTATATCCAATATTTCCTCCACCAATAATCAATATCTTTTTTGATATATTTTCATTATGACCAAAAGCATCCAAAGTTTCTGCCATTTGAGAAGAATTAATAATAACATAAATCTTATCCTCATCCTCAATAGTGTCGTTTTTTTTTGGTATAATAAATTTATTATCTCTTATAATTCCAATAATATTAGCATCAAGTTTAGGATATTTCTTTGTAATTTCATTTAATTTAACATTGATTAAAGAACAATTCTGCTTTATTAAAATTTCTAACAATCTAATCTTATTCTCAGCAAATGGAACACTGTCTAGTGCTCCAGGAGCTTCTAATTTTTGTTGAATTGATTTAGCAATTTCAATTTCTGGTGAAATAATAACATCAATAGGTAAATTTTCTTTATTGTAAACATTAGTAAACTTAGGATTTAAATAATCTTGAGATCTAATTCTTGCAATCTTTTTTGGAACTTTAAAAATTGAGAATGCTATTTGACATATCAACATGTTAATTTCATCATTTCTAGTTACAGCAATTATCATATCAGCTTCAGATGCATTGGCTTTCTCTAGAATCGAGGGATAAGTAGCTTTACCAACTATAACTTTTACATCAAGAGTATCTGAAATTTTTTGTATATCTTCACTTGATAGATCTATAACAGTAATGGAGTGACCCTGCTCACTTAATAGTTTGGCTATAGTGAAGCCCACTCTTCCAGCGCCACAAATTATAATATTCATTCTAATTAAATTCTTTAATTCCTAGGACTTTAAGTTTTCTATGTAAGGCACTTCTTTCCATACCAACAAAATTAGCTGTTTTAGATATATTTCCATTAAATTTTTTTAATTGGATAGTTAAATACTCCTTTTCAAACTTTTCTCTAGCCTCTTTTAATGGCACAGATAAGCTATTTTCTTTGATTTTTGCACTGAGATTATCCGTTTTTATGGATTCTTTAATAATATTTGCGACTTTATCATTTGTATTTGGTTGTAAAATTGCAATCCTTTCAATCATATTTCTTAATTCTCTAACATTACCTGGCCAAAGGTGGTTTAGAAGGTAACTGTTATTTTCGTCGATCTTTAATTCGTTAATATTGTAATTCTCTGAAATTTTTTTTGAAAAATACTTTATTAAAAGAGGTATGTCTGAAATTCTTTGGTTAAGTGGTTCTATATTAATCTCAAAAACATTCAATCTATGATATAGATCTTCTCTAAAATTTCCCAAATCAATTTCATTCTTAAGATTTTTACTAGAAGAACAGATTAATCTTACATCAACATTTATATCTGTGTTACCATTATTTCTTTTAAACTTTTGATCAATCAATACTCTTAAAATTTTTGATTGTATATCCAGTGGTATTTCAGAAACTTGATCTATTAGTAAAGTTCCTTTGTTAGCTTTTTCTAGAGCACCATATGAAATAATCCCATTAGGTTTTTCTTCTCCAAATAATTCTTGTTCATATTTAGTAGTATCTAAAAGCGCGCCATTTAAGATTATAAATGGTCTTTTATTTCTTTTAGATTTCTTATGAATTTTTCTTGCTATTAATTCTTTTCCAGATCCAGAAGGTCCATTAACAAATACTCTACTTTCTGTTTGAGATATTTTCTCGATTTGTTCTCTAATAGAATTTATATTTTTACTATCGCCAATCAAATCATATGATGAAAATAATTTAGTTTCATATTCTTTATTTTGTTTTTTTAAATTAAAGTTTTCGACTGCTCTATTAACAAAATTCATTAATCTTTCTTGATCAAAAGGTTTTTCAATAAATTCAAATGCTCCATGTTTTAAAGATTTAACAGCCATTTCAATATTTGCATGACCAGATATGATAATCACAGGAACATCTTTGTTTTTATTTTTTATGTGTGATAAAAGTTCAATTCCATCATTATCACCTTTGTCTAATTTTACATCAAGTATAGCAACATCTGGTAATTTTTTGTCAATTTCATTTAAAGCTTGGCTGAAATTAGCTGCAACTCTCGTTTTAAATCCATGATCAGATATTAATTCATTTAAGATATTTCTTATATCTGCATTGTCATCAACTATTAAAATTTCAGCATTCATTTTTTTGAAAATACAATTTCTATTTTTGCTCCATCATTAATATTTGTAAACTTGATTTTTCCATTATGGTCATTAACGATTTTATTTACTATTGATAGCCCCAAACCTGTTCCATTTTTTTTTGTTGTAAAATATGGGTTTAAAATATCTTTTATATCGTTTTCTAACACTCCAAAGCCAATTCCATTATCAATAATTACTAAAGTAATATGATCATCAAAATCATTTAATTCAATAGAGATTTTTTTATTGAAATCAGCACCTTTTTCTTCTTTTTGATGGATGCTTTCTATTGAGTTTTTAATCAAATTAAAGAAAACTCTACTCAATTGTTCTGGATCACTATTAAGCTCTACATGATGATTGTTTTTAACAAATTTAATTTCAATTGACTGATCTAATTCTTGTAAAAGATTAATAGTATCGTTAAATAGAATTACTAAGTTATTTTTTTTCATTACCGGTTTTGGCATTCTTGCAAAGTCTGAAAATTCATTTACAAGTTTTTCAATTTGTTTAATTTGATTATCAATGATCTTTAAATTATTTTTAAAATCATGTTGATCATTTGATGACAAATCATTTGAAAACTTATTCTTAATTCTATCAATTGTAAGCTGAATTGGAGTTAACGGATTCTTTATTTCATGAGCCAACTTTCTAGCAAGACTGCCCCATGCCTCATGTTTTTCTGTGATAATTAATTTTTCTTGTTGATTTTTTAATCTGCTAATCATTGAATTAAAATTTTTATTCAAAATTTCTAAATCTTTATCAGTTTTAATTTCTGGAACTTTTGTATCTAAATTTCCTTCACCAATAGCAGTTGAAGCTAGAATAAGATTGTTTATCGATCTAAAAAATCTTGATGAAAATCTTATAGCTATTGAAATGGATAAAAATAGTAAAAGTGTAACAATAATTATATAAATAATAGCAAAAGAAATTTTTATTCCAGTACTTTTTTCTTCGACAGTATAATAAAAATTAATAGCCTCTTGAGACTCGGTTAAATATTTTGAAATATCTTTTTCTAAAAACTTAATTACATATAAAAATCTATTCTCATATGCCTGAAGTCTCATAATTGCAGCAGACATATTCTCTGGGGCATTAATTATTTTGAGTGGTCGGTCATCATCTAAAACTAAATTTAAAGCCTGATCGAGAGGAGGAACATAATCTTTTTTATTTTCTATTGATGAAAAAATAAGATTTTTATTTTTATCGATAATATGTACTTCATCGACACCTCTAATAAGACGTTGGGTATTCAAAAAACGGGAATATTCATTTTCATTATTATTCAAAAATTTAGAGCCTTTATTTATATCAAAAGCAATTAAAACAATTTCAGCTTGAATTTTGTTCCTTACTTCATCAACATAGCTTTTAGCAAGTTCATAAGAATTATTTACAACTGTTGAAACTTTTTTGTCAAAATACTTTTCTAAAGCGAAAGAAAATAAGAATAGTGAAAAAATTGAAATTAATATGGAAGGTATCAAAGTAAATAAAGAAAAATAAGTTATATATTTTTTATTTGCTGTTAAGCCATCCTTATCTATATCAATTTTAATTGATCTTTTAATTTCAATAAAAATAAAA
>CACHOW010000028.1 GCA_902581695.1 uncultured Pelagibacteraceae bacterium
ATTATAAGGCTCTCAAAAAAGATTTAAAAAAATTAATGACAGATTCTCAAGAGTGGTGGCCAGCTGATTATGGTCATTATGGACCTTTGTTCATTAGATTAGCTTGGCACGCAGCAGGCACATATAGAACTGGTGATGGTAGAGGTGGAGCTGGAACAGGAAATCAACGCTTCGCACCACTTAATTCTTGGCCAGATAACGTAAATTTGGATAAGGCAAGATTACTTCTTTGGCCAATTAAAAAAAAATACGGGAATAAGATTTCTTGGGCAGATTTATTTATTCTAGTAGGAAATGTTGCATTAGACTCAATGGGGTTCAAAACATTTGGTTTTGGAGCTGGAAGAACAGACATTTGGGAACCAGAAGACGATATTTACTGGGGATCAGAAAAAGAAATGTTAGGTGTAGAAAGATATACTGAAAAAAGAGATTTAGAACAACCACTTGGTGCTTCACATATGGGTTTGATATATGTAAATCCACAGGGTCCTGATGCTAATCCAGATCCAAAACTTGCAGCTCATGATATTAGAGAAACATTTGGTAGAATGGCAATGAATGATTATGAGACAGCAGCACTAGTGGCTGGTGGACATACATTTGGAAAATCACATGGAGCAGCACCTGAGTCAAATAAAGGTCCTGACCCTGAAGCTTCTAGAATTCAAGATCAGTCAACTGGATGGAATAGTGGATATAAATCTGGGAAAGGTGCAGATACAATCAGTAGTGGTATAGAAGGTGCTTGGACACAAAATCCGACTCAATGGGATATGGGTTATTTAGATTGCCTTTATGATCATGAATGGGAGCTTACAAAAAGTCCAGCTGGTGCTCATCAGTGGACACCAAAGAAAAATGGACAAAAAATAAAAATGGTTCCTGATGCACATGATAAAAATGTTCTTCATCCTCCAATGATGCAAACAACAGATATTTCAATGAAAGTTGATCCAAGTTATGGGCCTATTACAAAACATTTTCATAGAAATCCAAAAGAATTCCATGATGCATTTGCTAGGGCGTGGTTTAAACTAACCCATAGAGACATGGGACCAAGAGTTTGTTATCTTGGCAGCGATGTTCCAAAAGAACAATTAATTTGGCAAGATCCAATTGATAAACCAAAATATAAATTAAAATCAAAAGATATTAATGACTTAAAATCAAAAATATCAAAATCTAAACTATCAGTTTCTGATTTAGTTTCTACTGCTTGGGCTTCAGCTTCAACTTTTAGGGGTTCTGACAAAAGAGGTGGTGCTAATGGTGCAAGAGTAATGTTAGAGCCACAAAAAAATTGGAAAGTAAATAACCCTTCTAAGCTCTCAAAAGTTATCTCAATGTTAAGCAAAATTAAGAAACAATTTGATAATAAAAAGAAAACAGTTTCAATGGCTGATTTAATTGTCTTAGCTGGAGGAGTGGGAGTTGAAATGGCTGCTAAAAAAGCTGGACACAAAGTAAAAGTTCCATTTTCTCCTGGTAGAGGAGATGCGAGACAAGATCAAACGGATGTGAATTCATTTGGATTATTAGAACCTCAAGCAGATGGTTTTAGAAATTATCTAAATGGTGGTAAATCAATTGTATCAGCTGAAGAAAAGCTAATTGATAAAGCACAATTAATGGGTCTTACTGCTCCAGAAATGACAGTATTAATTGGTGGAATGCGAGTTTTGAATACTAATTTTGATGATTCAATACATGGAGTTTTTACAAAAAAACCTGGTGTACTAACTAATGATTATTTTACAAATCTATTAGACATGAATACAACATGGAGAGAAACTGATAAATCTGAGCAAACATTTTTTGGAATAGACAGAAAGACGAAAAAAACAAAATGGAAAGGTACAAGAGTTGATCTTATCTTTGGATCAAATTCACAACTAAGGGCTTTAGCGGAAGTCTACGCATGTGCTGACTCACAAGATAAATTTGTTAGTGATTTTATTATGGCATGGGTGAAAGTAATGAATGCTGATAGATTTGATTTAAGACTCAACTAAAATAAATTATTAGAAAAAATATGGAAAAAGTTACTTTTAAAGATTTTTATGAAGTACCTAATCTAAACTTTGATATTTCAAGACTAAGGTCAGATTTAGATAAAATACTGAAAAATAAAAAGTTCAACTCACCAGGAGTTACACATTTTGGTGCAATACCATTAAATCAAATACCTAATGATGAAGATTCAATTTCAGGAAACAATATAAGAGGGAAATACTGGACCATTGCTGATGATACTGGGAAAGAAGTTTCAAGAGATGTAGATATTGATGAAGCTAAATATACAGAACTAGTTCCAGAATTCGAAAAAACTTACTTTAAAGAAGTGTTCGAAACACTAAAAAAAAGATACAAGTTAGGAAGAGTAAGACTCTTATTAAAAGAACCAAGATCAACTTTAAGCTGGCATAAAGATCCAGAATGCAGACTTCACGTTCCAATTATAACTAATAAAGGTTGTTCAATGGTAATAGAGAATGTTGCAAAACATCTTCCTGCAGACGGGAAAGTTTGGATAACAAATAACACTAAATATCACAATTTTTTTAATGGAGGAGAGCAGGCGAGAATTCACCTAGTAGCGTGTGTTTTAGAAAGCCCCTTTAAAGATTAATGGAATTTACAAATGGCATCTTTAATGCTGCCGGAAGCATATATAAAAATAACAAAGGTTCAATTTTAAGAACAATTGTTTACACCCTCGGTCATTTTGCGATTGCTATAACAGTTTTAATGTTAGTTGCAGATGTGTCTTTTGCTATCGCTTTAACTGATGCTATCGTAGAACCGATTGCTAATTCTGTCTGGTATTTTATTTTAGATAAATGGTGGGCTAGCAGATCTAAATAATAGTCTATTTAAAAAACTTCATTTTATAAAATGTGATAATGATAACTGTTCTTAAAAAAAAACTGCTAATGATAATTGTTCTCACAGAATTATCTTGAATATTTTTTTTTCACAAATAGATTCTTTAATATGCAAGTTGAAAATTATAATTGTAAAAAATGTGGATTAACTATTTCATCCACTTGCTCAAAGTGTGAAAAAGTAGTTGATGTAGAAGTTCTTGATGATGGATGTATAGTTCAAAGAACTAAATGTAGCGATTGCGCCAATACACCAATCATAAAGGATATTTGTGTTCAGCAAAAATAATTGAATTTATTTTTTTTTAATTTAATTATTTTTTCCCCACAGATTAGTGTTTTCAATCCATCCTTGAAATTTATCAGTTTTAACTTCACACCAATTATCCTTACAGTTTCTTATTAACAAAACCCTTCCTCTTTTTATTTTTGCAATGGGTTTCGAAAAAATTGTTGGTTTATTGAATAATATCTTATCATCAAGAGAAATAATTGAGTTTATAGGTTTTAACTGAGATGAATGAATCCATCCACTATTGTTTTTTAAATCAATTATTCTTCGCCAATTTTCTTTTTTATCTATTTGTTTTATTGGTAAATTTATCTTTTTATAGATGAATTTAACTGGCGAAGAGAAACTTGGCCCATATCTTACATTAACTTTATTTTTTTTTAAGGAAAAAAAAATATCTTCCGCACAAGCAATTGAAATAAAAAAAAAATAAAATAAAATTATTGTTATATATTTTGTGTACATTTTAATAAATTCTTAAATTTTATCTAATTTCACTTTTCTAAAATTTAGATTTAATAAATCTAATATTAAAATATATCCATTCAAACTTTGGCCAATATTTAAAATTTTTTTTAGAATTTCGTTGGCTAAAATAGCACCAACTACACCTGCTACTGTTCCTAATATACCCTCGTATTCACAATTTAAAATATCATCAGAGACCTCTTTTTCTTGGAAAAAACTTCTTATACAAGGTGTTTTCTTATTTTTAAAATTAAAAGTAAAAATATGTCCGTCAAACTTACTTATAGCACCTGTTACTAAAATTTTTTTTGATGTTTTACAAAAATCATTGATTAAAAATTTAGTCTTAAAATTATCAGAACCATCTATGATATAATCATATTTCCTAATTATCTTTTTATAGTTATTTTTATTTAATCTTATTTTGTAACAATTGACCTTTATTTTTGAATTAATTTTATTCAGTTTCTTTTTGGCAGCTTTAACTTTTGATTCTTTTAAATCTTTCATATCATAAAGACTTTGACGATGGATATTAGATAAATCAACGTTGTCAGAGTCAATAATTCCTAAAGAACCTACGCCTGCCCTTGATAAAAATTCTGCT
>CACHOW010000029.1 GCA_902581695.1 uncultured Pelagibacteraceae bacterium
CATTACATCTTTTTTTCTTAATAATTTTTTTGTTTGTAGAGATAATAAAATACCTTTTAGATATTAATTATGATTTCACATTTAATAGAGAGCCTTTTGTATTAAATAATTTTAGCAATTTTTTTCTACACTTGTTTTTTTTTCAACATTATGCGGATAAATACTCATTTAATGGACCTGCATGGTCAATTTCAGTAGAGATGCTTTTATATTTATCATTTGCAATATTGTTTTTTGTTAACAAAAAATATTTTTTAACAATACCTATAGTTTTTGTTGTCTTATTTTCTTTATTTTTTAATGATATTTATGGCTCTGGATATTCTCATAATGCATTCTTTTCAGGTTTTTACTCTTTCTCATTAGGTTGTATTTTTTGCAAAATTTATTTAAATAATAAAAAATTATTTGCTAGTAAATTATATAATATATTTTACTTTATTTTATTAATTGCAGAATTATTTGGCTACAAAATTTTGTTTAAATCAAATTATGCTTTTATATATTCAATTTTTTTTGGTCTAATCATTTATTTATCATGTTTTCTAAATAAAAATTTTTTAATGTATAAATTATTTTTTAATAGTTGGTTTGTCTACTTGGGTAAAATTAGTTATAGTATATACCTGGGCCATGTATTTGTTTTTTATTTTTTAAATAATTTTTTAAAATATATAATTTACCCATTAATAAATACTTCAGATTTTAATAACGTTCTAAAACTTAGTGTTTTTGAAGCTCACATGTATACGTTAGCTGCTTACTTATTAACAATTATTTTAGCATCTTTTACTTATAGGTATATTGAAACAAAATATTATAAAAAAATATAAAGATGTTTATTGATGAAAATTTTTGGGATCTGGCATCCCAACTTTGTTATATCCAGCATCAACATAGTGAATTTCACCAGTAACACCGTTTGCTAGGTCGCTTAGTAGATATAATGCTGAGTTTCCAACATCATGGATATCTACGTTTCTTTTAAGAAAAGAATGATCTTCATTCCATTTATACAAGAATTTTGCATCTCCAATAGCTGAAGCTGCCAATGTTTTAATAGGTCCTGCACTAATAGCATTTACTCTTATGTCTCTAGTGCCTAGATCTCTTGCAAGATACTTAACACTAGATTCTAATGCCGCCTTACATACACCCATTACATTATAATTTGGAATAGCTTTGTTTGCCTCATAGCTTAAAGTGATCATGCTTCCACCCTCTTTCATTACTTTAGATGCTTCTTTAGCAACTTCAGTAAATGAAAAACATGAAATTAACATACTCCTTAAAAAATTTTCTCTTGTGGTATTTAAATATTCTCCAGATAATTCTGACTTATCTGAAAATGCAATCGCATGAACAACAAAATCAATTTCACCCCATTGAGATTTAATATCTTTAAATAATTTTGTTACATCTTCTTTTTTTTCAACATCACAACTAAAAGTAACCTTGGAATTTAATTTTTCTGCTAAAGGAAGAACTCTTTTTTTTAAAGCATCACCAAGATAAGTAAACGCAAGTTCTGCTCCAGCTTCTGCAAGTTTTTGTGAGATACCCCAGGCAATAGATCTTTCATTAGCAACACCCATGATTAATCCTTTTTTACCTTTCATCAAACTCATGATTATACTTTCTCAAAGATTAAAGCTGCATTAGTTCCCCCAAAACCAAAACTATTAGACATAACAGTATTTAAAGTGGCTTCTGTTTCTGTTTTAGCAACGATTGGAAATTTTTTAGCTTCTTCATCCATTTCATTAATATTTGCTGAACCAGCTATAAAATTATTTTTCATCATAATTAAGCAGTATATGGCTTCGTGGACTGATGCTGCCCCTAAAGGATGACCTGATAGAGATTTAGTTGAACTAATTTTTGGAATATTATCTCCAAAGGTATTTTTAACAGCATTTAATTCTGTAATATCTCCAACAGGTGTAGATGTTCCATGAGTATTAATATAATCAATTTTATTTTTAGTAGTAGCCATTGCCATTTGCATACATCTTACAGCTCCTTCTCCTGATGGTGCAACCATATCGTATCCATCTGAAGTTGCTCCATAACCGGTTAATTCTGCGTATATTTTAGCCCCTCTAGCTTTTGCATGTTCGTATTCTTCAAGAACCAACACTCCTCCACCACCAGCAATAACAAAGCCATCTCTAGCTTTGTCATATGCTCTAGATGCTGTTTTGGGTGTATCATTATATTTTGATGATAAAGCTGTCATAGCATCAAACATTGCAGTCATCGCCCAGTGAATTTCTTCACTACCACCTGCAAAAACAATATCTTGTTTTCCCATTTGGATTAGTTCCATTGAATTTCCAATGCAGTGCCCACTTGTTGCACAAGCAGAACTCATTGTATAATTTGTTCCTTTGATTTTAAAAGGAACAGCAAGGGTTGCAGAAGCAGTGCTTGCCATAGTTCTGGGTACAATGAATGGCCCCATTAATTTTGGAGTTTTTGCTCTTGTTTTATCTGCTGCTAAAATTACATTTTCAATTGAAGGCCCTCCTGAGCCCATAACAATTCCTGTTTTAAAATTACTTACTTCCTTTTCCTCTAGTCCAGAATCTGCTATTGCCTCTTTCATTGCAACATAGTTATAGGCTGAACCTGAACCCATAAATCTAATTGTTTTTCTATCTATATGGTCTTCTAGCTTAATTTTTGGCTTACCATGAACATGGCTTTTTAAATTATGTTCTTTATATTCTTCACTAAATGATATTCCTGATTTTGAATTTAAGAGTGATTGATGAACTTCTTCTTGATTATTACCTAAACAAGATACCACTCCTAATCCAGTAATTACTACTCTTCTCATTATTTAAACAATCCTACTTTTAAACTATCCGCCGAATATATTTTTTTCTCGTCAGCTAAAACTACTCCATTTGCAAGACCTACAGTAGTACCCCCAGGGGACATTATTTTTTTCATATCAATCTCGTATCTTACTAATTTTACATCTTGCAAAACTTCACCTGTAAACTTCACTGTTCCAACTCCTAAGGCTCTTCCTTTTCCTGGATTTCCAATCCATCCTAGATAAAACCCTACCAATTGCCACATAGCATCTAGACCTAGACATCCAGGCATGACAGGATCCTCTCTAAAATGACAGTCAAAAAACCAAAGATTTTTTTTTATGTCTAATTCTGCTTTTAATGAGCCCTTTTTAAATGCACCTTTATCATCATTAATTTCTGTAATTCTATCAAACATAAGCATTGGGGGAAGCGGTAATTTAGCATTACCAGGGCCAAATAATTTCCCTTCACCACAATTAATAAGCTCATTGTAAGAGTAGGAGTTTTTTTTCATAAAATTGAGTACTCTTATTTACTTGATTTTACCAATATATAAATATAATTATAATAGTAGTTTAGAATAATTATAACTAACAATGTAATAAAATAGTGAAATATTTAGAAAAACTAAGAAATTCAGGATTACGACCAACCAAACAAAGACTTCAAATATGTGAAGTTTTATTCAATAGAGACAAAACATTCCATTTCACGATTAATGAATTAGAGCAAAAAATTAAAAAACAGATAAATTCCAAAATATCATTGGCTACAGTTTATAATACGGTTCATGCCTTTGAAAAAAAAAGGGTATTTAAAGCAAATTCCTATAAACTCCAATCAAACTTATTTTGATACCAATGTTTCTGACCACCATCACTTTTATGATTTGAAAGATGGAAGATTGATTGATCTAGAAAATTCAGATGTTGGACCAATAAATATTTTAAAAAAGGTTGATGGAAAAAAAATTAAATCTATTGAGGTTCTAGTTAAACTAGAAGATTAATTTACATTTAATATTTCAGCGTCATTATTATACAATTGACACCTTTTTAGAATCATTATAAACTACGAAAAATTAAATATTTCTAAACCCAGGGAAACATAATGAGCACTGAAAATTTTAAAGA
>CACHOW010000030.1 GCA_902581695.1 uncultured Pelagibacteraceae bacterium
CTTTGTAAAATCTCTTGGTACTGGTTTTAGGGATAATCTAAATTTTAAGGATATTGAAGTTTTAAATGATAAAAAAGGCAAACCTTTTTTTTTAAAATCTAGAAAGATAGATGCAATAATCAATAAAAAATTTAAAGTTAAAAAATATAATTTGTTTCTTTCAATTTCGGATGAAAAAGATTATTCAATAGCATTTACAACCTTACAAACTAAATAATGTTTAACAAAGCTTCTATTATCGAGAATGTAAAAACTTTATTTTATGCTCTTATAATAGCCATTATTATTAGATCATTAATAATTCAGCCATTTTATATTCCTTCATCTTCTATGGAACCAACATTATTAGTAGGGGATAGACTATTTGTGACTAAGTATTCTTATGGATATAGTAAACACTCATTCCCATTTAGCCCTCCAATTTTTAATGGAAGGATCGTTTCCAGTAGTCCAAAAAGGGGAGATGTGATAGTCTTTAAAACACCCGCAGATAACAGAACAGATTATATAAAAAGATTAATTGGATTACCTGGTGATAGAATTCAATTTTTAGACTCAAATTTATATTTGAATAATAATGAAGTTTTCAAATCTAGAATTTCTAAAAAAGATATTATTTTTTGTGGAAATGAAAAAATTGATGTCTATACATTTGAAGAAAAGTTACCAAATAATAAAGTTCATAAAACTGTTTATCTAAAAAATTTTAGTTATCAAAATTCAGATATATTTGAAATACCCGAAGATTATTATTTTTTTCTTGGTGACAATAGAGATTGCTCAAAAGATAGTAGATTTTTATCAAGTGTAGGCTATGTACATAAAGACAATTTAGTTGGAAAAGCACAATTTATTTTTTTCTCATCTGACAAGTCTTTAGGAGGCCTTTTATCTTTTTGGAAATGGGGAGACTCAATTAGATTTGATAGATTCTTCAAAAAGATTAATTAATGCAAAAAAATTTACAATCATTACAAAAAAAAATTAATATAAAATTTAAAGATCTAAATTTATTAAAAAAAGCATTAACACACAAAAGTTACGATTCAGTTGATAATAATGAAAAAATTGAATTTTTAGGGGATCGAGTATTAGGTTTAGTAATTGCAAAAAAATTACTTGAAATTTATCCTAATGAAAAAGAAGGTATTTTAGATAAAAAATTTGCATCTTTGGTAAATAAAAAGACATGTCTTTTAATTGCGAATAAATTAGATATTGAAAAATTTATACTAATTTTAAGATCAACTAAAAATAAATTAAAAATTGAGGATAAAGTTTTATCTGATGCCTGCGAGGCAATTATTGGTGCAATTTATTTAGATAAAGGATTTCATGTTGCTGAAAATTTTATATTAAACTTATGGAAAGATGAAATAGACAAAAGTGTAATTACCAAAATTGATGCAAAAACTAAGTTACAAGAATATTCATTAAAGATTTATAAAAAATTACCAATATATAAGTTAATTTCTAATACGGGTCCAAGGCACAAACCTGTTATTAAAGTTAGTGTTAAATTAGATAGTAGTAAGAACTACTATGGTGAGGGCAAATCAAAAAAAGATGCTGAGCAAAATGCTGCAACTTTATGTTTAAATAGTTTGAATATCAAATGAACTGGGACGATACAGGTTTTTTACTTTCTAAAAATAAATATAGTGAAAATTCCTTGATAGTTGAGGTTTTTACTAAGGATCATGGTAAAATTTCAGGAATTCTTTTTGGTGGTACATCTAAAAAGATTAAAAGCTATTTAGAAATAGGAAATAAACTTTACACAAATTATAACGCCAAAAATAATAATAAAATTGGATATTTTAAATTTGAAATTATTAAGGCGGAAGCTCCATTTTTTTTTAATAATAAAAAAAAGTTGTCTTGTTTAACATCAGCTATACAATTAATAAGAATATTAACTGCTGAGGCTCAACCAAATCAAAAAATTTTCAACTTAATTGAAAATTTTTTTTTAATTTTAAACAGTGAAGATTGGATCAAAAATTATATCTTTTGGGAGTTAAAATTATTTAGTTTGTTGGGTTATAACTTAGAATTAAAGAAAATGGTTACTAGAATAGAAAAAAATGAGAATGTCTATTATCAATTAAATTCTCAATCAGAAAATAGAAATATACCAAATTTTCTTATTGAGAACAATTTTTCAGCTAATGACGAAGATCTTAATCAGGGGTTAAAATTAGTTGGTGATTTTCTTGAAAAATCTATCCTCAAACCCAACAATCTTAATCAACCTATCAGTAGATTACAATTTTTAAGTAGTCTCAAATAATTACTTCAAAATTTCGTCTAATCTATCTGCATAGTAGCTAACTATTGCATTTGCTCCTGCTCTTTTAAAACTAATTAAACTCTCAATAATAACTTCTTTATGCACAAATCCTTGATTTATAGAATTAGCTAATAAACTGTATTCACCTGATACTTGATAAGCCATAACGGGAATTTTAAAATTTTCTTTAACTAATTTAATTATGTCTAAATAAGGAAGACCTGGTTTAACCATTACCATATCTGCACCCTCTTTAATATCTAAAGCGACCTCTCTTAAAGCTTCATTACTGTTTTTAAAATCCATTTGATAATTTTTTTTATTTCCTTTGAGAAGACCTTTTGATCCAACTGCATCTCTAAAGGGTCCATAAAAACTTGAAGCATACTTAACTGCATAGGAAAGAATTTGTGTCATATGGTGTCCGTTATTATCTAGAGCTTTTCTGATTTGTCCAATTCTGCCATCCATCATATCTGATGGAGCTAAAACATCACAACCCATCTCTGCCTGCAAGAGAGATTGATTAACTAATACATTTATAGTTTCGTCATTTAAAACATATCCAGATTTTAATAAACCATCATGACCATGAGAGGTGTAAGGGTCTAATGCTACATCACACATTATTCCAATTTCATTTTTATATCTTTTTTTAATTAATTGTATTGCTCTACAAACTAAATTATCCTCATTAAGAGCTTCAGTCCCAAGCATGTTCTTTTTTCTTTTCTCTGTATAAGGAAACAATGCAACCATAGGTAATTTTTTTTTTATTGCTTTATCAATAAATGGAGTAATTTTATCTAATGTATATCGATAGACACCAGGCATAGATTTAATTGATTGTTTTTTGTTTTTTCCCTCAATTAAAAAAACTGGTAATATAAAATCATTTGGGCTTAAATTATTTTCTTCAATTAGTCTTCGAGACCAATCGTTTTTTCTACTTCTTCTAAGTCTTAAACTTGGATATTTTCCTGTTATCATGCTCAAATATATTTTAAAAATGCGACAAATGTAATATACAAATATATCTTAAAAAGGATATTAAACAATTAAATGAGCTTAAATTTTAACGACTTCCAGAAACAAGACGTCAAATTTGACATAGATGAACTTAAAAAAGCTTATAATGAGATATTAAGAATAAAAGATTTTGATGGCGTCTCTGGTGTTTCTAACTTTGGAGCTATTTCTTTAACTCAAATTCCTGGTGACCCAGACTCTATTAAAGGTAATAAAGCTCGTGGTGTTTTTTGGACTAAACCAAATCAGTCTGGAAAAGAAGTTGTTAGAGATGA
>CACHOW010000031.1 GCA_902581695.1 uncultured Pelagibacteraceae bacterium
ACAACTCAAAAAGTTTTTTTTTTTTAATTTTTCAAATTCCTTTGACGAAGCAAACCAGCTATCAAAAGTTAGCTTACATTCTTTACAAATTAGCTGATATTTTATCATTATTTAAATTTAAATATTTTCATTTAGAATTCAATGCAGATTAACTTCTATAATCAGCGTTTATTTCAATATATTTTTTAGTAAGGTCCATCGTATATACGGTAAATTCTTTTTTACCTGCAGAAATATCTATCTCGATATCAATTGCATAATTTTTCATATAATCTTTAACAACACTCTCTTCATATTTTTCATAAAGTTTCCCATTGCTAACTATTTTTAAATCACCAAATTTAATGGACATCTTTTGAACATTAAATTCTATTCCTGCTTTACCTATAGCCATTACTATTCTGCCCCAATTAGGATCTTCACCTGCTACCGCAGTTTTTACTAATTTTGAATTTGCAATTGAAAGGCCAATTTTTTTTGCATCTTCCTCTGTTTTAGAGTTTTTAACTTTTATAGTTATAAATTTAGACGCACCCTCTCCATCTGAAACAACTCTCTTTGCTAAATTTAATAAGACTTTATTTAAAGAAATATCGAATTCATCTAATTTTTTATCTGTAAAGTTAGAAATTTCCTGATTATTAGCCTTACCAGTTGAAAAAATCGAAATCATATCATTAGTACTGGTATCTCCATCGCAGCTGATGGCATTAAAAGTTGAAGTTACATTTTTTTTTAATAATTTTTTTAAAATTTCATTTGAAAGATCCGCATCAGTAAAAATATAACCTAATGTTGTGGCCATATTTGGCTGAATCATTCCAGAACCTTTAGCAACGCCATAAATCTTAACTTTGGTATTTCCAATTTTACATTCCTCCATAGCGAGCTTAGGCTTTGTGTCTGTAGTCATTATGCCTAACGCTGCTTTAGTCCAAATATACTTATTTTGAGTATATTTAAGTTGTTCCAACAAATTGGGAATATTTTTTTTTATAATTTCAAATGGGAATGTTTCACCAATCGTTCCTGTACAGCCAAAAATAATTTGTTGTGAATTGATTTTCTCAGGATTGTTATCATCTTCTTTTTGTTTTTCAGTTAATTTTAAAGATACTAAGTCTGCAATCTTTTGCATAGATTGGTACCCTTTATTTCCAGTAAAAGCATTTGCATTTCGAGTATTTACAATCAATGAATAAATTTTCTTTGTCTTTTGCTTCAAATTCCATTTAATATTTTCAGATATTATTTTGGATTGGGTATATAAAGAGGCAAAATTTGCTCCATCTCTAAAATAAAACATTACTAAGTCATCTCTCGAATTATTATACAAATTGGCTGAAATTGATGATATGGCCACTCCATCTACATGGTCGAGATTCTGATAATCACCCATCTTGCTGTTATTTTGTTGAGAAGATAAAAAGTTTTTAAAATTTATTCCCATTGTATTTAAAATATAAATTTAATAATTATATAAATGTTTATAATTATATAATAAATCAAAAACTAATGATTAATCCACTCAAATTTGTTTCTAAAATCTTTAAATCCACAAATCAAAGAGAGCTGGATAGACTACAAAAAATAACTGAAAATATTAATTCGCTTGAAAAAGAAGTAAAAAAACTGACAGATGCCGAATTCCCTAAAAAAACCAATAATCTCAAAGAAAGAATTAAAAAAGGAGAAAATATTGACAAATTGCTCCCTGACGCTTTTTCGCTTGTGAGAGAAGCATCCAGAAGAACGAGAGGGGAAAGACATTTTGATGTACAGATTATTGGTGGAATAGCTTTGCATGAAGGTAAAATTGCAGAAATGAAAACTGGTGAGGGAAAGACTCTCACGATTACTTTAGCTGCTTATTTAAATGCCCTCTCTGGGAAAGGTGTACACATTGTAACTGTCAATGACTATTTAGCAAAAAGAGATTCACTTGAGATGGGTAAAATTTATAATTTTTTAGGAATTTCATCAGGATATATAAATAACGACCAAGATGACTATGAAAGAAAGAAAAATTATAATTGTGATATTACATACGCTACAAATAGTGAACTAGGTTTTGATTATCTAAGAGATAATATGAAATTTTCAACTGATCAAATGGTTCAGAGAGAACATTTTTATTCGATAGTAGATGAAATTGACTCATGTTTAATTGATGAAGCAAGAACACCATTAATAATATCTGGAGCCGCGGAGGACAAAACAAATCAATACTTGGCTATTGATAGTCTTATTAAGAGATTAAATAAAGAGGACTTTGAGATAGACGAAAAGGATAAAAATATTTTACTTACAAATAGTGGTATAAATAATGTTGAAAAAATCTTTACAGATGCTGGAATTTTAAAGAATAATAACTTTTATGATCCTGAAAATTTATCTTTAGTTCATCATGTAAATCAAGCTTTGAGGGCAAATCATTTATTTACAAAAGGAAAAGATTATATTGTTAGAAATGATGTCCTTAAAATTATTGATGAATTAACTGGAAGAATTTTGGAAGGTCGAAGATATGGAGATGGTCTACACCAGGCTCTCGAAGCTAAAGAAAAAATAGATATTCAAGCAGAAAATCAAACTTTAGCATCTATTACTTACCAAAATTACTTTAAGCTTTACAAAAAAATATCTGGTTGTACCGGAACTGCTGTAACCGAGTCTCAGGAATTTTATGAAATTTATAATTTATCTGTAGTTGTTATACCAACAAATAATCCAATGATTAGAAAGGATTATAATGATCAAATATTTAGAACCGAAAAAGAGAAAAATATTGCGATAGTTAATAAAATTAAAGAGTGTCATTCGACAGGTCAACCGATGCTTATCTTTACTTCTAGTATAAATAAATCTGAAATTTACTCAGATCTTTTAAAAAAGGAAAATATTAAACATGTTGTTCTTAATGCAAAAAATCACGCAAATGAAGCTGAAATAATAGCAAATGCAGGTAAAGAAAATTCTGTAATAATTACAACAAGTATTTCGGGAAGAGGAGTTGATATTCAACTTGGCGGCAGTAAAGATTTAGATCCAGAAAAAAAAATTAATGAAGATAAAAATAAAATTAAAAATTTAGGTGGTTTGTTTGTAATAGGAACAGAAAGAATGGAGTCTAGAAGAGTCGATAATCAGGCTAGAGGTAGATCAGTAATTGCAGGTTTTGCAAAATTTGATCAAAAATCTGTATTAGTAATAGGTCAAGAAAAAGGTGATGATCTTGAAAGCAGAATAAAAAGAAATTTTGGAATGATGAGACCCGAGGGTTACAGAAAAACTGTTAGATTGATGAAGCTAGCTGACAAGTTTGGGATACCCATCATATCATTTGTTGATACACCAGGCGCCTATCCTGGAGTAGGGGCAGAAGAAAGAGGGCAAGCAGAAGCTATAGCAAAATCAATTGAGTGTTGTATGAGTCTAACTGTTCCTACCTTAGCTATTATCATTGGTGAAGGAGGATCTGGTGGAGCAATTGCTTTAGCTTCATCAAATAAAGTTATTATGTTAGAGAATTCGATTTATTC
>CACHOW010000032.1 GCA_902581695.1 uncultured Pelagibacteraceae bacterium
TTTTTTGAAAGAACCTATTCCACTAGCCCAATGTTTGCCTAACGCATGAATAGATTTTTCTTTTACAAAGTAAAAACTTCTAGTCTCATTTAAATCCATTACAGCATTGGTGGAAATTTTTATATTTTTAAAACCCTTATATTCTTCTTTTAGAATTTTGTAGTTATACGGAACTGGTTCAATTAGTAGTATATTTTCTCTAATAAATTTAGAAACCTCATCTTTTAACCAAACTCCAAAGTGTGCACCGATAACAACTAACTTGTAGTCTAACACTTTTTTTTAACTAAATGCTTCTACCCATGTTCCCTGGGTTGAGGCCTTAGAATATTCAGTTGCACGACCTTCAAAGAAATTCATGTGTTCAACTGCATTTAACATAGTATCAAGCCATCCAAGAGGATTTTTATCGATATCATAAATTGGCTCAAGACCTAATTGAACTAATCTTCTATTTCCAATGAATCTAATGTAATCTTTAACTTCTTGAGCGGTTAAACCTTCCATTGGACCCATCTCAAAAGCAAGATCAATAAAGGCATCTTCATGTTCAATAATAGTTCTGCAAGCCTCATAGAGTTCTTTTTTTAATTTTGCATTCCAGATTTCTGGGTTTTCATTTATGAACTCTTTAAAAATTCTTATCATTGAGTTACAGTGAAGAGTTTCATCTCTTACAGACCACGTAACTATTTGGCCCATACCTTTCATTTTATTATGTCTAGGAAAATTTAAAAGTATTGCAAAACTTGCAAAGAGTTGAAGACCTTCGGTAAACGCACTAAATACTGCAACGGTTTTAGCAATATCTTCTTTCGAAGTCATATCAAAATTTTGCATGTAATCATATTTATCTTTCATTTCTTTATACTTCATAAATGCAGAATATTCAGACTCAGGCATTCCAATTGTATCAAGTAAATGAGAATAAGCAGCAATGTGAACTGTTTCCATTGCAGCAAAAGCTGTCATCATCATTAAAACTTCTGTTGGTTTAAAAACAGTTGTATAATGTCTTAAATAACAATTGCTAACCTCAACGTCTGCTTGAGTAAAAAATCTAAATATTTGTGTTAATAAATTTTTTTCTGATTGTGATAAATTTTTTTGCCAATCTCTAACATCATCACCCAATGGTACCTCTTCAGGTAACCAATGAATTCTTTGTTGAGTTAACCATGCATCATAACACCATGGATATCTAAATGGTTTATAAACTGGGTTTTCAACTAATAGACCCATTTTTTTAGGTTGAATTATTTCTTTATTCGGCATTTTAATCTTTTCTTTTACTGACATGATAGACACTCCTCGTATTCTGGTTCTTGGTTTGGTTGTTTATTTTTGGATTTATATACATTAGCTGTAACATCTGTTGATTTTGAATCATTGATATTTTCAGCTCTTTGAATTGATTTTGATCTACAGTAATAAAGGCTTTTTAAGCCTTTTTTCCAGGCATCAAAATGAATTTTATGTAATTCTTTTTTATGAACATCTGCTGGTAAAAACAAATTAACTGATTGAGCTTGAGAAATATACGGAGTTCGATCTCCACTTAATTCAATAATCCATTTTTGATTTAACTCAAAAGCAGTTTTAAAAACATCTTTTTCTAAATCTGTTAGAAAATCTAAGTGTGAAACAGACCCTTGGTTAGTTGTTATTGTAGACCAAGTCTCATCATCGTTTCTACCATGACTTTCTAAAATTTCTTCAAGATACCTATTTCTAACATTAAAAGATCCTGATAAAGTTTTGTGAGTGTAACTATTTGCTGCAATTGGTTCAACTCCTGGAGAAGCGCCACCACAAATAATAGAAATGGAAGCTGTAGGAGCGATTGCTGTTTTATTTGAAAATCTTTCTTGATAGCCGTATTCTTCTGCATCAGGACAAGCCCCTCTTTCTTCAGCTAAATCTTTAGATGCTTGATTAACCTGTTCATCGATCTGTTTGAATATTTTTTTATTCCATGATTTTGCCATTACAGATTCAAGAGGAATTCTGTTTTTTTGTAAGAAAGAATGAAAACCCATTACACCTAATCCAACACTTCTTTCTCTTTCTGCTGAATACTTGGCATCTTTGAATTGGTCTGGTGCTTTACTAATAAAATCAGATAAGACATTATCTAAAAATCTCATTACATCTCCAATCATATCCGGATCATCTTTCCATTCGTCATACTTTTCTAAATTAAGTGATGACAAACAACAAACGGCTGTTCTATCTCTTCCATCTTTATCAATTCCTGTAGGTAAAGTTATTTCGCTACATAGATTAGATGTTTTAACTGTTAAATTAGCAAGTTTATGATGTTGAGGAATTAATCTATTAACAGTATCAATATAAATAATATAAGGTTCTCCAGTTTCAATTCTAGCTGTTAATAATCTTATCCACAAATTTCTAGCAGATATAGTTTGTTGGATTGTTCCGTCTGCAGGACTTTTTAAAGCCCACTGATCATCTGTTTCAACAGCTCTCATAAAAGCATCCGAAACTAATATTCCGTGATGTAAGTTAAGAGCCTTTCTATTAGGATCTCCACCTGTTGGTCTTCTCATTTCAATAAACTCTTCTATTTCTGGATGGTCCACTGGAAGATAACAGGCAGCAGAGCCTCTTCTTAATGAACCTTGACTAATAGCCATTGTTAAAGAGTCCATCACTTTTATAAAAGGAATTATTCCTGAAGTCTTTCCAACTTTACCAATCTTTTCACCTATCGATCTTAAATTACCCCAATAGCTACCTATACCTCCGCCCTTAGCAGCTAACCACACATTTTCACTCCAGAGATCTAATATGCCTCCAAGACTATCTGATGCTTCGTTTAAAAAACATGAAATTGGCAATCCTCTTTTAGTACCTCCATTTGACAATACAGGTGTTGCAGGCATAAACCATAAATTACTAATGTAATTATAAATTCTTTGTGCATGTAAATTGTCGTCAGAATAAGAACTTGCCACCCTTGCAAACAAGTCTTGGTAAGACTCGTTTTGACCAAGATATCTGTCTTTTAAAGTCGCTTTACCAAAATCAGTTAAATTTTTATCTCTCGAGCGATCAATTTTAATAATGATACCTCTATCGTTTTGAAATAATTCAGTCTCATTATTTAATGAGAAAAGATCTGGTCTTTTATCACTTGGTGATTTCTTTATTTCTGGGCTATATTCAGAGACAGCTTTCTTTAAGGCCTGCGATAGAATTTTGTTCATAAATTAGTTATTATAGTCTGTTGTTTTGGCATAAACAACTATATGTTGTATGCACAAATCATTAATATACTATATAATCAGCAAATCAATAGAACATTTATAGAACATTAGAGAAAAAATTCAACAATTAAATTACATAAAATGGACAAATAAAGTATGGCTTATTAGAATTTAGCAGCCTTTAACAACTATAAAGCGATACTATAAACAATAAATGAAGATTTTCGATTGTACAACTTTTTACTCTGA
>CACHOW010000033.1 GCA_902581695.1 uncultured Pelagibacteraceae bacterium
ATAATTGTTACTCATGATTCTTATGAAGCTTTTTATTTAGGATCTAAATGTGGAATAATCTTAAATCAAGAACTCAAACAATTTGATGACCCATATAATGTTTATCATTTACCAAACTCAGTTGAAGTAGTTAGTTTTTTAAATCGAGGCACTCTTATTCCTGCAGAGGTGACAAGTCCTAAAAGCTTAGAAAATAAAGATCTTGGAACAATTACAGGTAATTTTATAAAACCTTTTCCAATAGGCGCAAAAGTAAAACTTTTAGTCCAACCTGAGGATTTACATCACGATGATACAAGTAATTTAAAATTTGAAGTGATTGATAGGAAATTTAGAGGCACCAATTTTATCTATACTTTAAAAACTCCAAGTAACACACTTATACCAGTTTTTGTTCATTCTCATCACATTCACCAACATGAAGTTGACGAAAAATTTGGTATCAAAAGGCCAATTCATATTGATCATATAGTTTGCTTCTAATAGAAAGCTCTTTAATAAAATGAATAGTAATTTTAAAATATTCTTAAAAGGAATTGTTGATGTAAGTCCATTGATGATACCCGTTGTACCATTTGGTTTAATATTTGGTGTTCTAGCTATTGATATAGGATTTACACCTTTAGAAACAATGGGAATGTCTTTAATAGTATTTGGTGGCGCTTCCCAAATTGTTCTTTTACAATTATTTTCTGGAGGTGCTTCTTCTTTAGTTATCATTAGTTCAGTTGGAGCTGTAAACTCAAGACACTTACTTTATGGAGCGGTAGTCTCCGAACATTTATCGGATTTAAAATTAATTTGGAAAATTATAATTTCTTACTTTCTAATTGATCAAGCATTTGCAATATCCAATGAATATTTAAAGAAAAATAAAGATAGAAACCGATATTTTCATTTAGTTGGCGGTGGAGCAACTTGTTGGGTTATTTGGCAATCAACAACATTATTAGGAATTGTATTAGGTGCATCTATACCTGAAAAGCTGGGTCTAAGTTTTGCTGTTCCATTAACTTTTTTGGCATTATTAGTTAATGACTTTAGAAAATTTATAAATGTAATAGTAATAATTATTTCAGGAACAGTAGCTACTCTAGGTTATAATTATGTTCCTTTTAAAGCTTATGTAATAGTTGCAGCTTTAGCTGGTTTATTAACTGCTATGATATTAACCAAAACCATTAAAACAAAATGAGTAATTGGACTTTAATTATATATTGTGGATTAATTACTTATCTCACTAGATTTACAATGATAGCATTAATCAAAAAAGAAATGTTTAATGACAGAATAAGAGAGATATTATCTTTTGTACCATCTGCGATATTCCCAGCTATTATTTTTCCTGCAATTTTTATAAATGAGACAGGACTATTCCAAATAGAGGAAAACCCAAAGATATTAGCAGCAATAATTGCAATGGTGATTGGGATATTATCTCGAAGTATAATTGCGACAATTTTTTCTGGATTAGCATCTTATTGGTTTCTAATTTTTGTTGTATAAAAACCTATGAAAAAAATTTACATATTTATTTTTTGTATATTAGCTTTTAGTGCTAATGCGATGGAGAAAAAGACAACCTTTAATAAAGAGTTGTTTGATAAAGCACAGTCAGAGGGTAAATTTGTAGTAGTAAGTTCTTGGATTAAATATTGTCCATCTTGCGCTGGTCAGATGAAAATTCTCAAGCAAGCCAAAAATGAAGGTGGACTATCCGACATTAAATTTGATAATATTGAATATTTTTCATTTGATGTAACAAATGAAGAAATTGCTAATTTACTAAATGTACAGTACCAAACTACACTTTTAATTTTTAAAGATAACAAAGAAATTTATAGAAGTGTTGGTGAGACAACTAAAGATTTAATTTACGAGGCTATTAAATCTTCAATTTAAAGTTCAGCACCTAATTTAAGATTATTTGCAACATTAAAATCTATTGCTACTGGCTTCTTTAAATTTAGGTTGTTCATTATCTCAATATATTCCTCAACATTATTAACCTGTAATCTTGGATTAAATTTCTTTTCTTTTCCAATGGTACTAACTTTTTCTCCCTTATAATCATGTGCGGGGTAGACAAGAGTTTCGTCAGGTAATTTTAAAAGTCTATTGAATAACGAGTTATAAGCATCTTTTGAATTACCATTTTGGAAATCTGTTCTTCCAGTACCATTAATGAGCAAGGTATCTCCTGAAAATAAATAATTATCCATTAAAAAACTAAAGCTGTCAGAAGTATGGCCTGGAGTATAAAGAGCTTTAATCTTTAATTGATCAAGTTTAATTATTTCTTCATCTTTAACTTTTATCTCAACAGCATCTGTCGGGGTGTGTTCTCCCATAATAGTCACACATTGAGTTTTGTCTCTCAATTTACCAGCACCAGTGACATGATCAGCATGAATATGGGTATCTATTACCTTTACTAGTTTTAAATTTAATTCAGTAAGTAACTTTATGTAGTCCTCAACATTTTCTAAAACAGGATCAATGATTAAAGCTTCTCTTCCCTCTGCTGAGGCAATTATGTAGGTGTAAGTGCTGGATTTTTGATCAAAAACTTGTTTAAAAATCATAAGTAAATATTATCATAAAATTATGGAAACCACTACATTTGACTGGTCCTGTAAAAATACCTGGAAACAAAGTGCAAAAAATACTGCATGGTGTTTGCTCGGATGTGCCATAGGAGATTTTGGTACTATTTTATTTTTTCAATTAACAGAAATACCATTTCCGGTTTTAGGAATAATGATTCTTGCAATAATAAATGGTTTAATAACTAGCGTAATGCTTGAAACTTTTATTTTACTTAGACAAAATATAAGTTTTAATAATGCATTAAAAACAGCTTTAGGTATGAGTTTTATTGCTATGGTAAGTATGGAAATTGCGATGAATTTAACTGATTATCTTTTAACTGGTGGAGCAATATTAACTTGGTGGGTCATACCTTTAATGCTTGGAGCAGGTTTTGTAACTCCATGGCCCTATAATTATTGGAGACTTAAAAAATTTGGCATCAACTGTCATTAAAAACTGGGATAATAAAACTTGGCTTTCTTCAAATGATTACAT
>CACHOW010000034.1 GCA_902581695.1 uncultured Pelagibacteraceae bacterium
ATTATTATACAAATTTACTGATTTTACCATTTTAGTTCTGATTGAATATAATTACAGATTGCTTCATAAGTCTTTGATGTTTTTTCAATTCCTTCTTCATTAATTTCATTTTTATGAATGCCATTTGAAATTAATAAAGAGTCAAAGTTTAGAAGATTGGCTCCTTTTATATCTGTATTAAGATTATCTCCAATTGATAGTATTTTTTTGTCTTTATTGTCTGTAGACTGATTATAAACTTCTGGGTAAGGTTTTCCAAAATAAATCACTTCGCCTCCCATTTTTTCAAAAACCATTGCAATAGATCCGGCACATAATTCTCTAACATTTCCCCTATCCACAATTAAATCTGGGTTTGTACAAATCATTTTCTTTTCAAGATTTTTTTCAAATAAGTTCTTATAATATTCTAGATCTTCTTCATGATCATCATATAATCCTGTACAAAGAATATATTTACTGTTTTCTATCTTCTCTGATTTCATTTTTTTAAAATCTTTAAATAAATCGAAATCTCTTGGGGGACCAACGTGAAAGAAGTTTTCATTTAATAAATTTTTTTTTAGATAATTTAAAGCTGCTTCACCTGATGTAAAAACATGTTCTCTAATTTCTTTTTCCATGCCTAATTTTTCTAAAAAAGACTTTACAGCACTATTTGGTCTTGGTGCATTAGTAAGAAGAACATAATCTTTTTTTTTTTTAGTTATTTCCTTTAAAGTATTTATTGCTTCTTTATGAAGAGAAACTCCATTGTGAATCACCCCCCATAAATCTACATAAAATAGTTGGTAATTATCAACTATCGAGCTAAACCCCTCTTTGTCTAAATTTTTAGTCATCAAAATAATCTATAACCCATAAAACCCTTAAATTCCCTTATTTTTTAACTAACTTATTTTGAACTATATCTTGAAATAGTGTGTCCAATCTCTATATGACTTCAATATTATGAAGGAGAATTTATGAAATTTAGACCGTTACACGATAGAGTTTTAATTGAAGTTTTAGACAGCAGCGAAAAAACTGCTGGTGGAATAATCATACCTGATACTGCTCAAGAAAAACCTCAAGAGGGAAAAGTAGTTGCAGTTGGAGGTGGAGCAAAAACTGAGGATGGAAAAAAAATCCCAATGGATGTCAAAGTTGGAGACAAAGTTTTGTTTGGTAAATGGTCAGGAACTGAAGTCAAAATTGATGGGAAAGAATACAGCATAATGAAAGAGTCTGACATTATGGGTATTTCAAGTAAATAACTTAATTTAAAGGAGAAAATAAAATGGCAAAAATTGTAAAATTTGATGCAGAAGCAAGGGCAGCTATGATTAGAGGTGTTAATATTTTAGCTGATACTGTTAAAGTTACACTAGGACCCAAAGGTAGAAATGTGGTTATGGATAAATCTTACGGAGCACCGAGAATTACTAAAGATGGTGTTTCAGTAGCTAAAGAGATCGATCTAGAAGATAAATTTGAGAATATGGGTGCCCAGATGGTTAAAGAAGTTGCTAGCAAGACTAACGATGAAGCTGGTGATGGAACGACAACAGCAACTATTCTAGCTCAGGCAATTGTTAGAGAGGGCGTAAAATATGTTACTGCTGGAATGAACCCAATGGATGTAAAAAGAGGTATAGATGCTGCGGTTGATGTTGTAAAACAAAACCTTGTATCCTCTGCAAAAAAAGTAAAAGACAGTGACGAAATTGCTCAAGTTGGAACTATTTCTGCTAATGGTGATAAAGAAATCGGAACAATGATTGCTAAAGCTATGCAAAAAGTTGGCAATGAAGGTGTTATCACTGTTGAGGAAAATAAAGGAATTGAAACTGAGTTAGATGTTGTTGAAGGTATGCAGTTTGATAGGGGATATTTGTCTCCATATTTTATTACTAATAGTGATAAGATGACAACTGAACTTGAAAATCCTTTTATTCTTTTACATGAAAAAAAATTAACAAACCTACAACCAATGGTTCCACTTTTAGAAGCGGTTGTACAAGCTGGTAGACCATTAATGATAATTTCTGAAGACGTTGAAGGTGAAGCTTTGGCAACATTAGTAGTGAATAAGTTAAGAGGTGGTTTAAAAGTTGTTGCTGTTAAAGCTCCAGGATTTGGAGATAGAAGAAAAGCAATGCTAGAGGATATTGCAATTTTAACAGGTGGTCAGGTTATTTCTGAAGATTTAGGAATTAAACTTGAAAATGTTAAACTTGAAGACCTTGGGTCATGTAAAAAGGTTAAGGTTGATAAAGATAATAGCACTATTGTAAATGGTAGTGGAAAAAAATCTGACATCGAGGCAAGATGTGCTTCAATTAAGCAACAAATAGATGAAACAACTTCAGACTATGATAAAGAAAAACTTCAAGAAAGATTGGCTAAATTAGCTGGTGGAGTTGCAGTGATCAAAGTTGGTGGTGCAACTGAAGTTGAAGTTAAAGAAAGAAAAGATAGAGTTGAAGATGCATTAAATGCAACTAGAGCTGCGGTTGAAGAGGGAATTGTAACTGGAGGTGGTTGTGCACTATTATATGCTGCTCAGGATCTTGAAAAAGTTAAAGCCAAAGGTGAAGATCAGAAAGCTGGAGTTGATTTAGTCAAAAGAGCACTTGAGGCTCCTATAAGACAAATTACTAAAAATGCAGGAGTAGATGGATCTGTTGTAGTTGGTAAGTTGCTAGAACAAAACAAAAAAGCTCATGGATACGATGCTCAAAATGAGGAGTATTGTGACATGTTTGCTAAAGGAATAATAGATCCTGTAAAAGTTGTAAGAACTGCTCTTCAAGATGCTGCTTCAATTTCTGGATTATTAGTAACAACAGAAGCAATGATAGCAGACAAACCTGAGGAAAAAGATGCAGGAGCACCCGCTATGCCTGGTGGAATGGGCGGAATGGGCGGAATGGGAGGAATGGGCGGAATGGGAATGTAATCCCCATTATACTCAAACAAAAATTCAAAAAGGGCAGTTTTTACTGCCCTTTTTTTTACCAAATAGTATCAAAATTTTAAATGCCACACTTTTTTTTAAAAATAAATTACTTGCTT
>CACHOW010000035.1 GCA_902581695.1 uncultured Pelagibacteraceae bacterium
TTAATAAAAGCTCAGGTATTTCTGTTCAAGGTGGAACAAAGTCAAAAAAAAATTTGGTTGATATTTTTGCTAAAAGTGAAATTTTTGGTGGATCAAAACCCTATTCTGTTCACAGACTTGATAAAGATACATCAGGAGTTTTTATAATGGCTAAAAATAGACAAACAGCTCAGTTACTAACTTCACTTTTTAGGCTTAGAAAAGTTCACAAAACTTATTTAGCAATATGCCACGGTGAATTAGACAAAACTTCAGGTGAATGGTCAGATGACCTAATTAGATACGACAAGGATAAAAAAATTATTGAGAAAGCCAAAACTTTCTACAAAGTTATCGATAAAAACTCAAATTCAAGTTTAATTGAAATGAAACCAATAACAGGAAGAAAGCATCAACTTAGGAAACAACTTTTTAACATAGGTCATTCTATATATGGTGACCAAAAATATATGACATCAAATTCAACAAAAGGTATCAACAAAAATTTAATGCTTCATTCTTATCAAATTCAATTTATGATAAAAGATAAGAAATATACTTATAGGGCATTGTTACCAGATTATTTTAGGAAATTACTAAAATCGAAAAGGCTTACTTTTTTAAATTTAAAATAAATTTTTCAATAATTATATCACTCAAATTATTGTAATCTTGATTAACAATTTTTTTTAAAGTTGTCACTTCTTTATTCTTAATGCCACATGGTATAATTGAATTGTATTTATTAAGGTCAGTATTAATGTTTATAGAAAAACCATGATATGCAATCCATTTACTCACTCTAACACCTATTGCTCCAACTTTCTTAATATTAGAATTATCATTATACCAAATTCCAATATTTTTTTTATCAGCAAAAGTTTCGATATTATAGAATTTCAAGGCATCAATTATTGATTTTTCTATCAATGAAATAAATTTTCTAATATCTTTATTTCTTTTTCTTAAATCAATTACAAAATAACAAATTAATTGTCCTGGACCATGATAGGTAATTTTGCCACCTCTATTAGTTTTAAATAATTTGATTGATTTGTCTAAAATCTCATTTTCGGAATAGCTCGTTCCAGCTGTATAAATTTCCTCATGTTCTAAAGTCCATATTAATTCTTTCTCCTTTTTATTATTGATATCTATTAGCCTCTTCTCCATTAATTTTAAGGCATCCTCATATTTTATTGGTTTTTTTGACTTTTTAATCTCAACGTTCATTTAAAAATTGTAATCTTCCTATTATGTATTAAAAGTTCCGACAGAATAACAGGTAAATTTATGACTTTAATAAAAAAAATTAAAGACAAAAAAGTAAATTTTGAATTTAATAAAGAATATATAAAAGTTCTTAATGATAAAATAGGTGCTAATGATGCGTTATTTATTAATAATTCTTTTAAGGAAATGCATCCAGCAGATGCAGCAGATATAATTGAGCATTTAAATCAAAATGATAGAGAAAAATTAATTAAACTTAATAATTTTAAAATTGATCCAGAAGTATTCGTAGAACTTAATGAATCTATACAATCAGAGACTATAAAATTTCTTTCTTCTGAAGCAATAGTCAGCATTCTTAAAAACCTAGAGTCTGATGATGCAATAGCAATACTAGAAAATGTTGAAGAAAAAGATAAAAATTCAATATTAAGTGCCCTACCTCCAAAAGATAGATTTGCATTGCTTGAAGGACTTAGTTACCCAGAGGATAGTGCTGCTCGGATAATGCAAAGGGAATTTACAGCGATCCCAAGTAATTGGTCTGTTGGTCAAACCATAGATTATTTAAGAGAGAACAAAGATTTACCTGAAATATTTTTAGAAATTTTTATTGTAGATGAAAACTTTAAACCAATAGGAACAGTGCCTTCTTCGAAAGTTTTAAGAACAGCAAGGGAGTCAAAAATGTCATCAATTATGGAAGACTCTAACATTTTAGTTCCAGTTGATATGGATAGAGAAGAAGTAGGAAATTTATTTGAAAATTATGGACTAAATTCAGCATGTGTTGTTGATAAAAATAATAAATTAGTTGGAATGATAACTTCTGATGATGTTTTAACAGTTTTAAAAGAAGAAGCTGAGGAAGATGCGTTAAGACTAGCTGGAGTAGGTGATGAAGAAATTACTGATGGTGTGATAACTAAAACAAAAAGAAGATTTAATTGGTTATTATTAAATCTTTTTACAGCTTTTCTAGCGACATATTGTATTAGTTTGTTTGGAGCAACAATAGAGCAAATGGTGGTCTTAGCTTTTCTAATGCCAATTGTTGCATCAATGGGTGGTAATGCTGGAATGCAAACACTTGCTGTAACAGTTCGAACACTCGCAACTAATGATTTAACTAAAAATAATTTTAATCAAAATATTTTAAAAGAATTTAATATAGGTATTTTAAATGGAATCATTTTTGCGATTATTAGTTCTTTTATTGTTCAATTATGGTTCCAAGATATACAACTTTCATTTATCATTTCTATTTCCATGATACTGACAATGGTGGTTGCAGGATTATTTGGAATTTTAGTTCCTGTTACTTTAAAAAAAATGAATATAGATCCCGCTATAGCTTCAAGTGTTTTTGTAACTACAATAACAGATGTAATTGGTTTTGTATCATTTTTAGGTGTTGGTGCTTATTTTTTGTAAAATTTAAAAATTATCTATTAATCTCACTTTATTAATATAATAAGCAATAA
>CACHOW010000036.1 GCA_902581695.1 uncultured Pelagibacteraceae bacterium
TTTTATGAAGCTATAGCTTATAGAACTCATGATCAAGTTAAAGTAATAAAAGAAATTATAGATCAGAATGAGATAGGAAACATTATTTCTATAGATTTAAGTTTTGGATTTAAGGTGAAAAAAATCAAACCTGAGACTAGATTGTTCAATAAGCAATTAGGAGGTGGGAGTATTTTAGATGTTGGTTGTTATCCTCTAAGTTTTTTGAATTTTTTGTTCAATGATAAAAATGATTATGAAATAACTAATGTTAAGGGTAGTTATGCTTATACGGGTGTTGATGACCATGCACAGGCAAAAGTTATAATTAATAAAAACTTAGAATGCTCTATTAGTGCAAGTATCAAAGAAAACTTGCCAAATATAATAAGTATTAAAGGGACAACGGGTGAACTAATCGTTAATAATCCATGGTTACCCGAGAAGAAAACTTCACTTGATATTAAAAGTGATCGTTCATATTATAAAAAATTTGTTAATTCTAAACTTACAATTTACGCAAATCAGATTCAAAAAATTTCAGAGAATTTTGAAAAAAAAATAAATAATGATAAGTTTGCTGTAGACATTTCTGATTCTTTGCACATTATGAAAAATCTTTCTTTATGGTCAAATTTAATTAAGAATAAGTAATTATGTCTAATGAAGTAAAAATAGATAAATTTGGCTTTCGTGAGTATGACGCAAGATGGGTATATGAAAAAGATATTAATAAAGCTGGCATCAAAGATTTAGGAAAAGGTTTTGGTTCTCAAATAATTAGACATACAAAAAAAAATAATCCAAGAGTTATCGTTGGTCATGACTACAGGTCTTATAGCGAAGAAATAAAAAGTTCATTAAAAGAGGGGCTGAAGTCTACAGGCTGTAATGTTGATGATATTGGACTATCTTTATCACCAATGGTTTATTTTGCACAATTTAATTTAGAGTCTGATGCAGTAGCAATGGTGACAGCTAGCCATAATGAAAATGGTTGGACTGGTGTAAAAATGGGAATTAAAAAAGGTTTAACTCATGCGCCCGAAGAAATGAGTGAATTAAAAGATATAACTTTGAGTCGTGAGTTTATAGAAGGTCAAGGAAATGAAAAAATAATTAAAGATTTCGATAAAATATATAAGAAAGATTTAATTGGTAAAAATAAACTTAAAAAAAAGATTAAAGCTGTTGTCGCTTGTGGAAATGGTACAGCTGGAATTTTTGCACCAGATATTTTAAAAGGCATAGGTTGTGAAGTAATCGAATTAGACTGCAATCTTGATTGGACATTTCCAAAATACAACCCAAATCCAGAGGATTTAAAAATGCTTCATGAAATTTCTAAATCTGTAAAACAACACAACGCAGATATAGGATTTGGTTTTGATGGTGATGGAGATAGAGTTGGGGTTATCGATAACAAAGGAAATGAAATTTTTTCTGACAAAATTGGTTTATTAATAGCTAGAAATTTATCTTTATCACATAATAATTCTAAATTTATCGTAGATGTAAAATCTACTGGTCTATATTCAAATGATGAAATCTTGAATAAAAATCAGTGTAAAACTATTTACTGGAAAACAGGCCATTCACACATAAAAAGGAAAGTTTATACTGATAAGGCCCTAGCAGGATTTGAAAAAAGTGGACACTTCTTTTTTAACAAACCACTAGGTTATGGGTACGATGATGGAATAAACTCAGCTATTCAAGTCTGTCATTTGCTAGATAATAAAGATAAAAAGATGTATGAAATTATAAATGAACTTCCAAAAACTTATCAATCTCCAACTATGGCTCCTTATTGTAAAGATGGAGAAAAATATGAAGTTGTAAAAGATATGGTGTCTGAAATTACTAAAATTAAAGATAATAAAACTAAAATAGATAATCAGGAAATAATAGATGTTTTGACAGTAAATGGAGTAAGATTTACCTTGGAAGATGGATCTTGGGGTTTAATTAGAGCATCTTCAAACAAACCTTCGCTAGTGATAGTTACTGAAAGTCCAATTTCAGATGACAGAAAGATAAAAATATTCAAATTTATTGATGATCTACTTCAAAAAACCGGCAGAGTAGGTGAATATGATCAAAAAATATAATTATTCCTTATTTCTTTCTTCGTCAACAATGTCTTCTTGATTTTCCTTTGATTCATTTAGAGAGGTGTCGTTTCTATAATCTAATTCTTGAGAATAAAATTTTTTAATTAATTCTTCTTCTTTTTTCTTTTGTTCTTCATCAAATTTTTTTTCCCATTCTTTAATTCTTCGATTTTCCTCATTTATTCTTTGTTCTTCTGCTAATTTTTCTGCTAGCGCTTTTTTGTTTTCTTCATCAGCTCTTTTTTGTCTTTCTTCTTCTTTTCTTATTTCTTCAAATCTTTCTCTTTCTTCTTTTTCTTTAAGAATTTTTTGTTTTTCTGCCTCTTTTATTTTTTCTTCTTTTAATCTAAGTTCATTTTCTTTTTCTATTTGAGCATGTTTTTCATTTATTAATTCTCTCTCAAGTTCTTGTTGTCTTTCTATCTCTAATTGTTTAAGTCTATTTTCTGTTTCTCTTAATCTTTCTTCTTCATACTTTAATTTTCTGGCTGCTTCTCGAATTTTTTGTTCTTCATCTAAACGTTTTTGTCTTTCCATATCCTTAATTCTTTCTTTTTCTAGTCTATCCCTCTCCTTTTCATCTCTGAGTT
>CACHOW010000037.1 GCA_902581695.1 uncultured Pelagibacteraceae bacterium
CTAATTTTTTTTCCAAGATATATTAAAAAAAACATTGGAAAGGCTGTACCCAGTGAATATCCTATGATAGCCCCTATTCCTCCCCATGTTGCCGCTGAAGCTGGACCAAATAAAATCCATGCTCCTAGAGCTGAAGCGGTCAAACTTGTTGTTAAAGAAAATAATCCAATATTTCTATTAGCGGTTAAATAGTTATTTAGACCTTGATATTTTTTCGAATTATATAAGCCTAAAATAACAAATATTAAACTTATAATTATAACTAATGTTAGTGATGTAGATTGACTTAAAAAAAATGTTTTATCCATCATTATCCCTTTCTGAATTACCGGACAGGTTCTTTGGGTTTAATCTCAGTCTGTTAAGACACCCCTTTGAGTTAAAATTACACTTTATTATCCATAATTTCAATCATACATTTAGTTGCATATTCTTTCCACTCAGCTGAGCTTTTACCCTTAAGACCATCTAGGTGATTACGATTGTTTTGAATATCTTCTTTATGTTTAATTTTATCTTTTTCATCCAAATTTGCTTCCATGTTTGCTAAATTTGTCTCCATAGCTTTTATCCAACTATTTCCGAGCTCGACACACTTTTGATCATCTTTTTCATCGCAGATTTGTTTAAAGAAATTAAAAATGACATCATCAGTCTTTACTGAATTGCTCATTTAAAATGTGTTATTTTTTGAAACAGTTATTTACTAGGATTGCCATTAAAATCCACATCACGAAAACTTCACCATTGGTAAATGAATAATCTGCACCAGCAAAACCAGCTACAAAATTTATCGCATAAATAATAATTGTAGAGACAACTAAGCTAACTATTAAGTTTGTTAGGCCGCTAATATACCTCATCCTATAAGCATATATATATTTATTACTAAATCAATTTAAAATTTAGTGGGGTGCCCTGAATTTACTGTGACATGCTTTGCAATTAGCCCACATAAAACTTTGTAAGGTAGCTCTAACATCGTCACTAGAATCTATAACTTTAACTAGCTCGATCATGTCAGTAGAGGATTTTTTCATCAAACTGTTAAACTCATCTTTATTCTCCCATATAATTGGTAAAGCCCCTGTTTTAAAACCCTCTTTTGTATTATCTGGAAAATATTCGAGTAAAGTTAAGTAATTTTCACTCATTTCTTTCATCAAGCTTGAAGCCTTAACAAAATCACCTTTACTGGCAAAAGTTTGAACCCTCTTAGCAGTACTGTAATTTTTACTAAATAATGCTTTTCTGCCTTTAATAATTTCTTCTACAGTTTGAGCGTTGGTGGAAAAAGGAAAGATTAAGGAAAAAATAATTATAAATATTTTTATTATTTTTATTTTTTGTATCATAAACTTTATATTGTCATGAATACTGAGAATTTCCCGTCAATAAGTTGATAAATAACATAAGGCTCATCCTTATCACCTGGCATACCTGGTGTGCCAATCGGCATTCCGGGCAATGCTATTCCATCAATATCAGGTTGCTCTTTTAATAATCTATTTATCGCTTCTAGCGGAACATGACCTTCAATAAAGTATTTGTCCATGATTGTAGTGTGACAAGACTGCATTTCTAACGGAATATTAAATTTTTGTTTAATTGTATGAAGACTTCCCATATCTGTTTGTTTTACTTTGAATTTTTCTTTTTCTAAAAAAGAAACATATCCATTGCAACATCCACAAGTGGGAGTTTTAAAAACTTCAACAATCTGTTTATTGTTAGTATTAGCCAAAGCATTTTTTTCATATGTTGCAAAATTAATAATATAAAAGAATGATATTGTTAATATCATTAAGACAGCTAACCTAATCAAATTATTTTTTAATATCATATGAAATAATAATTAATTACTAACCCTTATATCAACTAAAAATTATGAGGTATATCATCCAAATTGTTCAATTTGGTCACAGTTGTTTTAACAACAGAGACTCCTTTAAAATTTTATTTATGATATTCTTAAATCCTATGAAACTAACAAATAACTCAACAGAATATGGCTTTATTTCTAAAACATTTCATTGGTTAAGTGCCGCAGCATTAATTCTTCAAATACCATTGGGTTTCTACTTGGTTGATCTTGATTTTAATGAAACAAGATTAACTATTGAGAGTATTCATGTTGTTGTTGGTCTTTCGATATTTTATTTAACTATATTGAGATTGATCTATAAAATTTTCAATCCAACTCCATCTTTAGGATACAGTATCTTTCCAGGACAAAGATTGATAGCAAAAATGAACCATATTCTTTTGTATATAACTATTTTGACTATTACTATTTCAGGTGCTTTAAAAAAATTATTTAATGGTGAAATACTTGACTTATTTTTCTTTAATCTAGAAATCAAAGATAATTTTGAACTTGCAGAACTATTTTATGATATCCATATAATTTCAAATTATTTTCTGATTGCCTTAATCTCGTTACATATT
>CACHOW010000038.1 GCA_902581695.1 uncultured Pelagibacteraceae bacterium
TCAATTGGTTCTGTAATTGGGTTAAGCTCTATACCCGCAGGTGTAATAGTTTGAGGCATGGCAACAAATTGAGAATCTGGATTTTCCACTGTTTTTCTTACCTTCATTCTATAAATTCCAAATATACCAATTATAGAATGAAAGAAAAATAAGAATATAAAAAAACCATTAGATCCAACTAAATCCATAAAAATTGAACATAAGAAGGGGCCGCTCATTGCACCGAATCCAAATACAAACTGAAGACCTGCTCCAGCAGCTACAAATTTTTCTTTTGAAATATAGTCATTTGTGTGTGCTAAAATTAAAGAAAACATTGGTAAACTACAAAAAGAAAAAAGAATTAAAAAAATATAAAACCACGTTTTGCTTGTAGCTAATCCATCAGGCAAATACATTTGTCTAGAAACAAAAATTGCCAATAAAGCAAATATCGCTGCAGCAAATGTTGAGATGACAATAACTTTCCTTCTATCGTATATGTCTGATATTTTTCCTACAGGAAATTGAGACACTGCACCAGAAACAGCTAGAAGAAATGTAACAATTGATATTTCCAATATAGTAAAGTTCATTGAAGTTGCATAAACTGCTAGAAGTGTAAATAAAGCTGATTGAATTGTTCCATAAAAAAAAGAACTGACCATTCCAAAAGGAGAAGCCTGATAAAGATCTTTTAAAGTCATAGCTTTAATTCTTTTAAATGTAGGTGGTTTTTTTTTTGTTAAAAGAATTGGTATTAGTGCAGCAGATGTTATTACAGAAACTAGAATAAAAGGTTGAAAATTTTGTGGAGTGCTGAAATTAAGTAAAAACATACCAATACCCATTGAGCCATAAAGTATCACCATGTATATTGATAAAACACTTCCTCTGTTTTTATTACTTGATCTATCGTTTAACCAACTTTCAGCAACTGTATAGATACATACCATGCTTATTCCAGTTAGAACTCTTAATAAAAACCAAATAAATGGATTAATTAGAATAGAGTGAACTAAAATTACTAATGAAGCCAATGACGCAAAAGCAGCAAAAACTCTTATATGTCCAACTCTGGAAATTATATTTGGTATAGTTGCAGCACCAACAAAATAACCAACAAAATAACCAGACATCATAAACCCTGTTGCAGTAAGACTAAATTCTTCTTGTACAGCTCTCACACCAAGGAGAGAACCTTGGAAGCCATAGGCCATCATAATGAATCCCATACCTAAAAATAGTGCCCAAGAATTTTTTAAAACTTTGTTCATAAAAGTTGCTGTTATTATTCGCGATGTATTATTAAATCAAGTCTTAATTGTGACAAGCTTAAGAATTTTTAAGCTTTAAAAATGAGTGGATAGCTATAGTAGAAATTATAACAGCACCTCCTTGAAGGGTTTCAATGCTTGGCTGTTCTTTGATGATAAACCAAACCCATATTGGACCTATAATAGTTTCTAGTAAGAAAAATAAGTTTACTTCAGCTGCTGGTATAAATCTTGGAGCTATAGTTACTAACACAAAAGGTATAGCAACACAAAGAATACACATTAAAGGCACAATAATTAGATCATTTTCTTCAAGCACAAAACTTTCAATGAAAAATAATGCAAAAGTAGCAACAAATAATTTTCCGACCACAGCCGCAGGAACTAAATTTTTAGATTTTGCAGATCGGATGGTTACTGCACCTACTGCAAGACCAATTGCTGTAACAAATCCCAAGATATCTCCATAAAAATTTCCTAACTTTAAGGAGTCTGAAAAAATAAAAATTATTGCAAGAAATGTAATGATTATAGAAATTAATGTTTTTTTGTCTGGAGGTTCTTTAAGAAAGATTGCTCCTAAAATAGCTGATAGCATCGGAGCTGTAGCTATCATCACAAGAGTATTAGCCACATTTGTATTTTGAATTGAAACTACAAAAGTAATATTTGTTACACTAAAGGTAGCCACATAAATTAAACCATGAAATCCACTTGTAAAAAGAATTTTAAAAAAATTTAATTTATAGATTAACAGCATTCCCAAAAAAACTGCTAAAAAAGGTATTAAACCTCTATAAAATACTAGTCCCCAAGTATCTATGTTTGAAAGTCTTATAAATAAAGAGTCTGGAGTGATAAAAATCACAGCAACAAATGCAAGTAACGAGCCTTTTTGTTGATCAGTTAAATTGTTCAAGCTTTTAGTTCTTTCCAAAAAGTTTTAGCTAAGTTTTTTTTTGATAAATCATAAAAAGTTTTTAAACCCGTAGGTGAGGTAACATTGATGTCACCATTAAGTTTTTGATCAATAAAATCAATCCCAGCAAAAAAAATATTTTCTTTTTTTAAGTTTTTACCAACTAATCTAGATATTTTTTTTTCAATTTTAGTCAATCTAGTATTTTTCGGTATAGCTCCTTTGCTCATGTTACTTAAAAAAGATCCTTTTTTT
>CACHOW010000039.1 GCA_902581695.1 uncultured Pelagibacteraceae bacterium
AAGAGTCATGACCTTTATCAGACTTTATTTCTACAAACCCTACATTTGCACCAATTGCATTCAAAGCAATGACAATATCTTTATTTTCCTGAGTGGGGTAAAGCCAATCTGAAGTAAAAGATATAACAAAAAATTTAGCTTTTGTATCCTTAAATGCATTAGATAGATTTCCATTAAATTCTTTTACTAAATCAAAGTAATCCATTGCACGTGTAATATAAAGATAACTATTAGCATCAAAACGATCTACAAATACAGAACCCTGATATCTCAAATAACTTTCAATTTGAAAATCAGCATCAAAACCAAATTTAAGATCATCTCTTTCTTGGAGTTTTCGTCCAAATTTCTCTTGAAGACCTTTTTTTGATAAGTAGGTAATGTGAGCAGCCATCCTTGCAACAGATAAACCTTTGTCAGGAACAATATTTTTGGATGAATATTTTCCATCTATCCAATTATGGTCTGCTGTAATAGCTTGTCTACCAAGTTCATTAAAAGCAATATTTTGTGCTGAGTGGCTTGAAGTACAAGCAATGGGCACTGCAGTTTTTGTTCTTTCAGGAAAGTTACTTACAAATTGTAAAACTTGCATTCCTCCCATTGAACCTCCTACGACAGAAAAAAGTTTTTCAATTTCAAAGTGATCTAACAAGTTTACTTGAGCGTTAACAATGTCATTAATCGTAATTACGGGAAAGTCTGTACCATATATCCTTTTTGTTTTTTGATTGATGTGACTTGGACCAAAAGAACCCATACATCCACCTATTACATTAGCACAAATAACAAAATATTTATTTGTATCAATGGATTTGTTTGGCCCTACTGCGTAGGACCACCAACCCTCTTTTTTAGTTATTGGATTTATACCAGTGACAAATTGATCACCAGTTAATGCATGACAAACTAATATAGCATTATCTTTATTTTCATTGAGTGACCCATATGTCTCATATGCCAAAGGATAATCATTTATAGTTTGACCACAATCAAGCTTTAAGGCCTTTTTAATAATGAGTGTTTTAATATTTTCTTTATTATTCATAACAAAAGCCAAAATCTGAATTGGGAGAAAAAAACTTTTTAGCGGTTTTTTTAAAGCGCTCGCAATTCATGTAAATCAGCGCATAAATTTTGTACAAGAAGTTATTTAGTATGTCAATTTTAAAAATATTTGAACTAATACTATATGAAAAATTGTTATTTTATTTATAAAGGGACTAAAATTTAAAACATGACAACCGTAAAATTTAAAAAACCTAATATTGAAGCCTACAAGCCTGGTAAATCAAGTATCAAAAGAGTCAAAAATATTATCAAACTTTCTGCTAATGAGTCTGCACTCGGAGTAAGCACAAGGGTCAAAAGAGTAATATCTAAAAAAAACTTAAATTTTTTTAGATATCCTGATGGAAAATCCAAAGAATTGCGAAAGCAGATTTCTAAAAAATTTCATTGTGATAAAGAAAAAATTATTTGTGGAGCTGGTTCTGATGAAGTCATTCAAATGTTGTGTCAGCTTTTTTTAAAACCCTCTGACCAAGTAATTGTTCCACAATTTAGTTTTTTGATGTACCGCATATATGCAAAAATAGTTGGTGCAAATGTTATTTTTGCTAAGGAAAAAAAATTTAAAGTATCTGTTTCAGAAATTATTAAAAAAGTAACAAAAAAAACTAAAATTGTTTTTTTAGCTAATCCAAATAATCCAACTGCAACTTATTTAACCACACTTGAATTAATTGAGTTGAGAAAAAAATTAAGGAAAAATATTTTACTTGTAGTTGATGATGCATATGCAGAATATATGAAAAATGATGATTATAAGTCTGGATTGGACTTATTTAAGAATAAAGAAAATGTTTTTATATTAAGAACATTTTCAAAAATTTATGGTTTATCATCTTTACGGATCGGGTGGGGTTATGGATCAAAAAAAATTATTGATGCACTTAATATTATTAAACCTCCATTTAATGTTAATGAGGTTGCGCAAAAAGCAGCCGTAGAGTCCCTAAAGGATAATAAATTTATATCACGTTCAATTAAACATAATATTTTTTATGCAACAAAATTAAAAGATTTTTTAAATAAATATGATATTAGTTCAAATAAAGTCTCTGCTAATTTTTTATTATTAGACTTCACT
>CACHOW010000040.1 GCA_902581695.1 uncultured Pelagibacteraceae bacterium
TATTAAAAATCACAAAAATACAAAAGATAACTAAAATAATGATCGAGCTAGCAAGTGTCATTAAAAAGTATTTAAGTTTTATTATTTTTCTATTTCTAAATGGTTTTTCAATTAAAAAATAACTTATTACTGAGGCAATAAAAATCAAAAGAAGAAGTATTAATGAATTTTCACTTGAAAAAGATTCATATTTTTGAAAGACAATAAAGGGGTAATGCCATAAATATAATGAGTAGGATATAAGGCCCACTCCAACAAAAACTTTATTTGAAAGTATTTTTGCAATCATTGTATCCTTGTTCAAGAACCAAATTAATAAAGCAATTCCAAGAACTGCAGGAAAAGTAAAAATTGAAGGATGAAAAATTTCATCATTGAAAAAAAAGATAGAGCAAAGAATAAGAATCAAGCCTATAAAGCTAAAAAATTCACAAATAGCTTTATTGGATGTTCGACTACCCTTTGAAATCTCCATATAAGCTAATATAGACCCAACTAAAACTTCCCATATTCTACCGGTAGTGAGAAAAAAAGAAGTAAGAAAAGAAGGAGCTATAAACGACAGTTCTTCATTAATATATGGTTGCTTGAAGTTTAAATTTCCCAAAAAATGTATCAAGATTAAATTCAAAATAATTAATATTACAAATGATTTAAAAATTAAATCTTTCTTAAACTTATAAATTATTAACAAAAAAATCGGGAATAAAAGGTAAAACTGTTCCTCAACTGACAATGACCATGTGTGTAGGAATGGTCTAAATTTCGAATCTAAATCAAAATAATCTAACTGAACATTATGAAAATAAAAATTTGAAGTAAATCCTAGTGAGTATAATATTGATTTTGAGTAATCTATTAAACTAGATGGAAGTAAATATTTCCATGCAAATGGAATTGAAACCAACATTACTAGAATAAGTGCTGGTAAAATTCTTCTGGCCCTTCTTTCATAAAAATTTTTAAGTGAAAAACTTCCAGTTATAGACAATTCTTTTAAAATCAATGATGTTATTAAGTAACCAGAAATTACGAAAAAAAAATCTACTCCTAAGAAGCCTCCCTGAAATAAACTTTTTTCAGAAATTGATAATTCTGAATGATAAAAAATTACTGCTAGTACAGATATAGCTCTTAATCCATCTATTTCAGGTCTATAATATAGTTTCATAAATTATCTAAAATTCTCATTAATCATAACATTTGTAGGTGAACCAAGATTTGAAATAGTATTCTTTACAATTAGAATTTTGTAGTTTTGCTCCATTAAATCATTGTATTTATTTTGGTCTTTATTTGTATACATATCCTTTAATCTATTTTTTAAATAATTATTAAATTCAATTTGTGAATTAGTTAATTCCCATTTGTCTTTTAAATGATTTGTTTCAAATTCGATTACTGAATCTAATAATTCTTTACTAGTATTTTCAATAAATGAAAAGCTATCATCATGCCTATTTACATCATGGTATTTAAAAGGAAGATTTAAATAATCTTTAATATGTAAATTTTTTTTGTTTTTTTTATCGAAAATTTTTTTAAAAGTATATCTACAGTTTATATTGGGAGATGTGAGATAAAAAAATTCAGAAACATTTGTGTATAAAGTTGGTTTATACCTTAACCAAGGTAATAATTGTGGACCTGATTCACTTCCTATAAAAAATTTACATTTTTCTACTAAATAAAATTGCAAAAATTCAATTTCAGATGAAGAAATAAGATATGGCAAGTCAAAAAAATTTTCTCTAAAAATTTGCATTTTTTTTTCAGCAATCAAGCCCATTCGAAAAACATAATAACCTTTATCCAGAAGATAATTTATGGCCTCATAGTAATTTTCAATATGTGCATTTTTTTCTTGATTTAATTTTCTATAATTTTTTCTTTTTTTATCACTATGAAAGGCTGAGTCTCTCACATGTATACAAACAATTTTTGCGTCTCTATCTACATTTAACCTAGCAAGGATATCTTCACTTTTTTTAAAAAATTTATTTGGAACTA